>DHUT01000103.1:0-297 GCA_002409285.1 Firmicutes bacterium UBA5227
TTTCACATATTTTTTATTGATATTGGCACGAATGAGCGGATGTGTTTTTTTCAACCAACTATTTGGCAGAGGTAATATTCCTGCTCTTTTAAAAACATCACTGAGCCTGTTCCTGGCAATAACAGTATATGGCATGATTCCTACGGGAGGGGATATGGTCATTGGTTCTGTAATTGAATATGCTCTGTTAATTGCCAAAGAGATATTTATCGGATACTTAATCGGGTACATAATAAATCTGTTCTTCGGAACTGTTGTTATCGGCGGTGAGATAATGGATATGCAGATTGGTATGTC
>DHUT01000103.1:543-26491 GCA_002409285.1 Firmicutes bacterium UBA5227
GCAAATGGTCATCTGACATTGATACAAATATTCATAACCTCCTGCAAGCTAATAGAAGTAGGTAATTTTTCAATACCGAAAGATTTGCTTTTCAATATGGTTGAGCTGTTCCGGCAGGTACTGATACTTGCGCTGAAGCTCTCCATGCCTGTAATGGCAGTTGAAATAATATTAGAAGCAGGCATAGGAATTTTGATGAAGGCAATTCCTCAAATTCAGGTTTTCTCTGTAAATGTCCAGCTTAAGATTTTAGTAGGCTTGCTGCTCATAATAATGCTGGTGCCTACATTTTCCACATTTATAGATAATGTTGTAACCCTGATGTTTGACACAATAAGAAATAGTTTAAGCGCATTGACAACTTAGGAGGGGGGGATATTTATGGCAGGTGAGGACAAAACCGAGAAAGCTTCCCCCAAAAAGAAGCAGGACGAAAGAAAAAAAGGAAATGTCTTTAAAAGTAATGATGTGGTAACGGTTGGTACTATAGCGGTATCCTTCATAATACTAAACCTTTGGGCTCCTAAAATTTACGGATATGTCGCCGATATATTTAAAAAATATATTTCATTAATGGATAAGAGCTATACCATAAGTGATGCATTAATTGTACAAGTGTTCAAAGATATAGCATTTACGGTCTTTGCCTCTTCAGGTTTGCTGATGATTGCCGTAATGCTGGCGTCGGTAGTATTTACCGGAGCGCAGACAAGGTTTTTAGTTTCCGGGCAAAACCTGAAACCTAAATTTTCCAGGTTAAACCCACTTTCAGGAATAAAAAAAATGTTCTCTCTTCGATCATTTGTGGAAGTGTTAAAAAATTTAATTAAGATAGTAATTTTAGGGCAATTAATATATTCTGCTGTTTCAAAAAGCCTGCACATAGTTCCAAGACTGATTTCAGTAGACTTGACATCCGGAGTTAATTTTATAAGATCATCCATAATGTCCATTGTAAAAAGTGTAATTATAGCTTTTACAGCAATTTCAGCCGTTGACTTCATGTATTCCTGGTGGGAATACGAAAAAAATATCAGGATGACAAAGCAGGAGGTTAAGGAAGAGTACAAGCAGTTAGAAGGAGATCCTCAGGTAAAAGGCAAGATAAAAGAACGTCAAAGAGCAGTATCCATGAGGAGAATGATGCAGCAGGTCCCCAAAGCAGATGTTATCATCAGAAACCCTACCCATTATGCTGTGGCGGTAAAATATGACATTGAAAAAGATAATGCTCCCATTGTGCTGGCAAAGGGAAAGGATGAAGTTGCCATGAGAATAGTGGAAAAAGCTCAGGAGCACAAAATTAATATTGTTGAGGATGTGCCTTTGGCAAGAGCATTGTATTCAAACGCAGAAATTAATCACGAAATACCGTTAGAATTTTATGAGCCGGTTGCAGAAATACTTGCTTGGGTTTACAGAATCAGGGAAAAGGAAAAACAATAGATGAAAAGCATATTAAATAATTCTATTTCTTTATTCATAATAGCAATAATCTTAATGATAATAATACCATTACCGCCATTTTTACTGGATTTAATGTTTATTATCAATATAGCACTATCAATACTCATACTGCTGACAACCATGTATATAAAAGAGGCACTGGAATTTTCGGTATTCCCGTCACTCCTTTTAATTACCACACTGTTCAGATTATCGCTGAATGTTTCCTCGACCAGATTGATACTGACAAAAGGAGGTAATGCAGGCGCAGTAATTGCAACCTTCGGTAATTTTGTTCTTCAGGGTAATGCAGTTGTTGGATTTATAATATTTTTAATAATAGTTCTCGTGCAGTTTATCGTAATAACCAAGGGAGCTGAGAGAGTTGCGGAGGTTACCGCAAGGTTCACTCTGGATGCAATGCCGGGAAAGCAAATGGCAATAGACGCTGATTTAAGCTCAGGAATCATAACAGAAAATGAAGCTAAGAGAAGAAGAAATAATGTTCAGAGAGAAGCGGATTTCTACGGAGCCATGGATGGAGCCACAAAGTTTGTAAAGGGAGATGCCGTAATGTCTATCATTATAACTCTCATAAATTTTGTGGGAGGAATAATCATAGGCATGGTGCAGGGAGGTTCCACCTTTACAGAGGTACTGCAGACATATTCCATAGCAACCGTAGGTGATGGACTGGTTTCACAGATTCCTGCACTGCTCATATCCACGGCAACAAGTATGATTGTTACAAGAGCGGCATCAGAGTCAAGCCTTAATGTGGATTTAACAAATCAGATTAAATCACAGCCCACAGTGCTTATTATATCAGGAATTGTAATACTGCTTATGGCTGCAATACCGGGATTTCCCAAACCCCAGGTAATTGTATTCTCAGCTGTACTTATACTTTTAGGAGCCCGGTTATCAAAAACCAATGCGTCCTACAACGTTGATGAAAGTGAACAAATCAGAGGTGAGCTGACAGGAGAACCTGTATCAGAAGATGAATATTTCAGAAACATTGATAACATATATGAGCTGATTCAGACAGACCCTGTTGAAATGGAAGTTGGATACAGTTTAATCCCCTTAGTTGATGAATTTAGCGGAGGAAACTTCATAGACAGGGTTGTGATGTTCAGGCGGCAATTTGCCCAGGAGATTGGAATGGTAATTCCTTCGGTAAGATTAAGAGACAACGGTTATTTGAACCCCAACGAATACGTTATTAAGCTAAAGGGTGAAGAAGTAGCCAGAGGCGAAATTCTTGTGGAATACTACCTGGCCCTTGACCCAGGTAATTTAACCGGAGAGGTAGACGGAATCGAAACAATCGAACCCGCCTATGGAATACCCAGCAAGTGGATAACAAAAGATAAAAAGGAGCTGGCTGAAATTTACGGCTATACGGTTATAGACCCCTTATCAGTTCTGATAACTCACTTGTCTGAGGTAATAAAAGAGCATGCTCACGAATTATTGTCAAGACAGGATTTGAACCAGCTTTTGAACAATGTAAAGAAAACAAATGAATTGCTGGTTGAAGAGGTTGTTCCTGGGATTGTGTCTCACGGCAACCTTCAGAAAATACTCGGCAACCTTCTTAAAGAAGGAATACCCATAAAAGATTTAGAAACAATTTTAGAGACCATCAGTGATTACGGAACATCCGTTAAGGATACGGAAATGCTGACAGAATACGTGAGACAGTCGCTGAAGAGGACAATAACCCGCAAGTGGTCCGAAAGCGGACAGATGAAAGTAATTACTTTAAGCACAGATGTTGAAAAACTTATAATAAATTCAATAGGCAAGAATGACAAAGGCTCTTACCTGTCCATTGACCCGGATTTGATGCAGAAGCTGGTCAGTCAGCTTATTGAGGAAATCAGCAAGCTTAAAGGTGAGATGAGTGTACCCGTTATTTTAACATCTCCATTTGTGAGGGTATATTTCAGAAAGCTGATGGATCAGTTTTATCCGAAGGCAGTTGTGCTGTCCTTCAATGAAATTGACAACTCCGTCCAGATACAGGCACTGGGCAATATAGCAATCTAATGAAAGAGTGATGCATATGATGATTTTAACTGAGAAAAACCAAGTACAACAGGTACAACATGTACAAACTGATGAATGGGATTTATGGGAGCAGTATTACGCTGCCAGGGATGTTAATGTCAGGAACCAATTAATTGAAAAATACAGCTACATAGTCAAGATAATAGCTTTGAAGCTAAGAGGTGTCTATCAGCAGTACGGAGACGTGGAGGACATTGTAAATGAAGGGATTATCGCTCTTATGGAAGTTATTGAAAAGTATGATATGTCCAAAAACGTAAAATTCGAAACATATGCCTCAATACGTATAAAGGGAGCTATAATAGACTATGTGCGGAAGCAGGACTGGATACCGCGAAAAGTAAAAAGTGACTACAAGAGTGTAAAAGAAGCAGAGGATCAGCTTACAGATAAGTTAGGAAGAACCCCAAGCGAACAGGAAGTAGCTGAACACCTTAATATAGATATTAAGGACTACAACAGCATTATTAATAACGCATACGGCGGCAGTATACTGTCCTTTGAAGAGCTTTTGGGTGAAGCTAACCTTAGAGAAGTTGAGGAATACTCAGGCTATGAGCTTCCTGAGGATGAGATAGAAACAAAGGAATTATACCAGGTGTTGACACAGAGCATGGACAGGCTTAATGAAAAAGAAAAACTGGTTATTTCCCTTTACTACAAGGATGAATTGAAGCTTAAGGAAATAGCGGATATTTTGAACATAAGCAATTCAAGAGTTTCACAGATACATTCATCAGCACTGCAGAAGCTGGAGAAATGCATTAAAGATTATTTAAACGATAATATAGAAAAAAACAAGAGGTGACAATATGTCAAGGGGAATTTATACTTTAACGTCAGGTATGCTCACGCAGCAAAGGAAGATTGATATTTCAAGCAATAACATTGCAAATATGAATACGGCCGGTTACAAAAAGGAACAGGCGGTTACTTCAAACTTTGGAAATCTGTTGATAAATAAGTATAAGCAGAATGGTATTTATGAGGAAGCAACACCTATCAACAATGTTTCAACCATAAGAACAGTGGTGGAAAACAATACAATACATTCACAGGGCACATTGGAAGAAACGGGAAACATGACTGATTTTGCTATAATGGGTGCCGGTTTTTTTGCTGTAGATAAAGATGGTCAGGTACTGTATAGCAGAAACGGAAGCTTTAATATAGACCAGGAAGGGTACCTGGCTCTTGAAGGAACCGGAAGAGTACAGGGAGAATTCGGAGACATTTATATCGGAACAGACAAATTTAATTTTGCGGAAGACGGGAGCATAATTGTGGACGATGAAGTCATTGATAACATCGCAGTATATGATTTTCCCGATTACAACAGCCTTAATAAATTTGGTGAAGGAATGTTTGTTTCAAACGTACAGCCTGACTTAGTCGATTACCCTGTAATAGCTAATAAGACCATTGAAAGGTCCAATGTTGATGTGACGGAGGAGTTAACAGGAATTTTGTCATCACAAAGAGCATTGCAGACTGCGGCACAAGCATTAAAAATCTATGACATGGTTAATGACAAAGCTGTAACAGAAATAGGCAGGATAAGTTAACAGGAGGAAGATATGATAAAAGCATACTATACCGCAACAAATGGTGCAACAAGCAGTCAGAATTATTTAGATATTATATCAAATAATATGGCAAACATACAGACCCAGGGTTTTAAAAAATCAAAGCCGGAGTTTTCAGACCTATTGTATACCAACATAAGAGGTCCTGAGGGTGCAAACACAGAACTTAAATCCGGAAGCGGCTCAAAAATTAATAAGGTGGATGTGGTGTTCACTCAGGGTGCGCCTTACCAGACAGGAGTACCCACAGACTTTGCAATTCAGGGTGACGGTTTCTTTATGGTTCAGTTTGAGGACGAAAACTTTTACACAAGAGGCGGAAGCTTTGAAATTACAAACATTGATGAGGAAAATTATCTGACATACCAGGGAGGATATGTTTTAAACAGCGATGAAGAGCCTATAATTTTAGAAAATACAGAGGACATAAATAGCATAGAACCGGGAGTGTTTACTTTTTCAAATAATATGGACTTAGAACAAACAGGAAACAATTTGTACAGAATAGCAAATGAAGATGCAGAGTATGAACTTATGGAAAATCCAAAGCTACAGAAGGGCTGGCTTGAAGCCTCAAATGTAGAGATGTCTGAAGAGATGATAAAACTCATTCAGCTGCAAAGAGCATTCCAGCTTAATTCAAGCATAGTGAAAACAGCAGATGAAATAGAGCAGACTATAAATACTCTCAAGAGCTGACATCTAAAATAATGACCTAAGCACGTTGTCATCCTGCGGCAGCGCAGGTTCCATGCATCTGAGGATTTGGGATTCTTCATTATGCATCCGGAATGACTGCAAATTTGTATCCTGAATAAATATAAAAAAGGGAGTTAGCTATGGATAATTTAGATAATATTAATCATAGTTCGGATATTTCCGAAGAATTGCCGGTTCAGAAATATAATATAAATCATCTTGTTTCGGCAAACAGATTAAGGGCATATATCAGAGTTGAACTTCTTGACAGCCAGGCAGAAGTAAAATACGAAGATATAATGAATTATTTGTCTGAGCAATGTATTGTGTACGGTATAAGGAAAGAAGATATTGAAAATTATTGTAAAAACAGGGAGTATTCAAAGGAACTTGTGGCAGCACAGGGTAAGAGTCCCATAAATGGAAAGGATGCAGAGGTTGCCTATGACTTTGACATATCGGAGGAAAAGAAATTCAGTGAAAAAGAAGACGGAACTATTGACTTCAGAAATCTGAACAATGTGATAAATGTAAAAAAAGACACAGTTCTGTGTCATATAATTCCTCCTCAGGATGGTGAAGACGGTATCGATATATTTGGACAGGACATAAGCTATAAGCCGGGTCGCACTGTTTCATTCAATTACGGAAACAATACATACATTTCACAGGACGGATCTCAGCTTCTGGCAAGTACTGACGGCTGTGTGGAATATAAAAAAGGAAAAGTTTTTGTAGAAGATGTTTACAGAGTTAACAATGTGGATAATTCAACCGGAAACATAGATTTTATCGGAAACGTAATTATTAACGGTGATGTTAAAGCGGGATTTTCCGTAAAATCAAAAGGAGACATAAAAATCCGAGGTATGGTTGAGGGTGCCTTCATAGAATCCGGCGGAGAGGTAGTTATAAGCAAGGGAATGAACGGCATGGGTAAGGGAAGCATTTATGCAAAAGGAAATGTAACAAGTAAGTATATAGAAAACGCTTTGATAGTATCCGATAAGTGTATTTACGCCGAAGCGTTGATTAACAGTGAGGTAAAGGCCGGAGAATCAATAATACTCAGAGGCTCATCAGCAGCTATAATCGGAGGCAGCAGCATGGCGGAAAATCTGATTTATGCCAAGACCATAGGAAGCAGGACAAATCCCGAAACCAATGTAATTATAAACCTTACAAAATACCAGGAAGAACAGCAATCATTATCTGAAAAACAAAGATTGAATTGGAAACTCGAAAAAGAGCTGACCGCAAAGAACAGCGAGCTTAAAGAAATAGAGGAAAAAATAGAGCTTATTATGAACTCTTTCTTGGATAATGAAAATAAAAGTTCCGTACAAAAACAACTTTTGCTAAAGAAGGTAAAAATAAATAACGATATATATGAATTGAAAAGACAACTGACAGAAATAGTGCCCACGGACAATATAGCCGACCATAAGATTATCTGCAAAGGTATAATGTATTCCAATACAAGAATTACAATAGGGTGGATGAAGTACAGGGTAAGGCAGGACATAAGCTTCAGCAGGCTTTATAACGACGGAAATGATATCTCAATTGTGCCGTTAAATGCTGGAGAACTGGATATTTAAGAATTGTTCAGGGCTATGTTATATACAGAGGTGAATGATTTGGAATTAAACGAAATGCATATAGACGTATTAAAAGAAATAGGAAATATCGGAGCGGGTAATGCCGCCACATCCCTTTCACAAATGCTTTCCAAGAGAATTGATATGAATGTGCCGGAAGTGAGCCTTCTGGACTATGACGACATAATTCAGTCAATAGGAGGAGCGGAAAATGTTGTTGTCGGAATTTTGGTGAGTTTCGACGGAGACATTGACGGCATAATAATGTTTTTATTAAAAAAAGAATTTGTACACTTGATATTGAACTCACTGCTTGGAACAGAGCTTAACAGCTTCGAGGATATATCGGAAATGGAAATGTCTGCTTTGTCCGAAATAGGAAATATAATGGTTTCATCCTATGTAAGTACCATATCTTCTCTTACAAATATGAGAATTGACATATCTGTGCCCTCATTGAATATAGATATGTCGGGAGCACTGCTGGATGCTGTTACCGCAGGATTTTCAGAAGTAGCAGATAAGGCGATTTTCATTAAAGAAAAGTATTTTTGCCAGGACGAAACGGTTTACAGCCATATGCTTTTACTGCCAAGTGCCACATCCCTGAAGATTCTTTTAAAGAGGTTCGGAATAGATATATGAGCAATGAGGTAAACGTAGGAATTTCAGACATGAAAATCGTAAATATTCCCGAAGGACTGATTTCGTATGCCCTTGGATCCTGTGTGGGTATTTGCGTAATAGACAAGATGGCACAAATAGCAGGGATGGCTCATATAATGCTGCCGTATAACAACAATGCAGACAAAACAAATATATTCAAGTATGCAGACACAGGCATAACAGAAATGATTAAACAAATGGAGCTGTTAGGCGGATTAAGGCCAAGGATGGTTGCGAAAATCGCCGGAGGCGCCAGAATGTTTGAAATCAAGGGCAGCTCCACCATCGGCAATATAGGAGAAAGAAACATTGCAGCTGCAAGGGAAACACTTCAGAGCCTAAGAATAAAGCTGTTTGCCGAGGATGTGGGAGAAAATTACGGACGAACAATAATTTTTGACAGCAACACAGGAAGATTGACCATAAAATCCTTTGGCAAAAACCTGAAAATAATTTAATACTAAAACAATAAAAGAAATAAACCGGCGAATTCGCCGGTTTATTTCTGGTGACTGGAGTTGTTGGTGACAAACTCCACAGCATTGATTACTTCCCTGATTACTTCTGCCTGGTGCTGGGTTTCGAGAGAAGAATATTCAGCATATACTTCCCCCTTTTTAGTGGTGATATAGTAGGGCTTAAGGTTGTTCAAAGCCTTTGCCATAATATCGTCAATGCATTGTTCACACCTGCATACACCTGCATATGCAGGGTTATTGTTTAAAATGCTGCTGACGCAATTTCTTACTATTTCCTCCATGTAGTTCCATACCATAATTAAATCCCCCTACAAATTTATTTTTTCTCTGAACATACCTACCAATGAAATAACTATATCGTTATAATATATATGATTATTAATATCATCAAAATTATAATATTCGTTATACAGCGAGTTTATATATCCCAGCTCCTTATAGGAAGGATTGCAGCCGTAAAGCATATTTATGGCATGCACCACCTCAGCCCTGGTTATTGGATCATCAGGCCTGAAATAATTTCCCTGTCCCGTAATCAGATTTCTGGAGGATATTTTTATTATGTCCGCCTCTGCCCAATGCTTGCGAATATCAGAGTAATCGTAATTGCTTGAAGCAGGAAGAGTATTCAGCAATGCTTTGTAGGAACTGATTTTAGTGAGCATCTGGCAAAACTCGGCTCTTGTTACACTGTTATCAGGCCTGAAGGTTTTGTCCTTGTAACCTGAAACGTATTTTTTGCTGCTACCCATGGCAATATAATCCTTTGCCCAGTGATTACCTATGTCAGTGAATTTTGTTTTTAAATATGCTCCGGAATCATAGGGAAGGTTGTTCAACCTGCAAAATATTGTTACCATTTCAGCTCTTGAAATTGGCGAATCCGGGTTGAATTTATCGGGGTTCATTCCATTCATATAGCCGGGAAGAATATTTTCAAAATATTCATTTTTTTCTTTGTCCTTTTTATATTCAAGACCTATGTTTTCAAACAGCTTTTCCGTATTTTTATAATTATGTACATCCAGACCGACTGCCGGCCTTAACTTTGTGGGTTTCTTTCCCTTCTTTACTTTATAGGAAGATGTCGTGCGGTTTCCCTTTTTATCCACTGCGGTAAACAGATAGTCACCGTTATAAACTATCTCGGATGTATCCTTATATGTAAATGACTTGCTGTCAGAACCGGCTGCAGGCACATACCTACCGTCATAAGATATAATGTAGGCAAGTCCGAAATCATCCTCAGCCTTAAGCTCAAAGTTTAAGCCGTTGATAATATCAACATCCACTGACGGTCTGCGGTAATCAATATCCGTTATATTGAAATTGAAAACCTGTTGGGTATCATTTCCCCTGACGAGCACTTCGTATCTTCCGTTATCGTCATAGATGGCTTTCGAAGGATAGGCTGTATAGCTGCCGCCATTTGCAAAGTTGTAGCCATAATATTCCACAACGGTACTGTAGTCGTTGTAATTTACCGGTGAAACATATATGAGCAGGTAAAATTCACCTTGCTTCAATACTTTAAAATCATAGGGTTCTTCGTCCACGGTTACAGTGAAATCAGTCATTTGATTGTTATTTATGTTGCCTATGTAGTAGTTCACCTCATTAGTCATAAGCGAGCTGCCGGGTGTAACTACATTTCTTACCTTATCTATATTCATATTCAATAAAACTTGTTTTTTTTCATAATCATACATAAGACTAAAGTTAAGACCTATTTTATCATCCTTTTTTTCCTTATCACCCTTATCATCCTCATCATCAGATTTTTCAACATTGTTCACCTTATAAGTGAAAGTTTTCCAGTTGCTTCCGTCATAAACCGTAAAAGGGTATTTTCCGTTTCTGTCCGCAACATACGTGGCACTAATTCCCTCAACAAAGTACCCGGAAGGAAGATAAATGTAGTAGCTGTAATCCGTATCTTCGACATTATGACCATAAGGGGTTATTTTTATCTCCTTGAAATTTGTTCCTGATATATCGCTTTCGGTAAAGCGTGCTTTTACTTTATTACTTTCGGCACCGTAGATAATATTAAATGAACTGAAAAGCATCAGCAGTGCCAATATTGAAATTACAAACTTTTTCATAACTGCTCCTATTTATCTTTATATATTTGTCGCTGCCTGTCATATAAGTACATGGAAATTATTGCCTCATCATAAGGAGATACTTTTTCAAATTTACATCCGTAGCTCACCATAGACAATACTTTTGTATTTACGTCATATGTTTTGTCAATTCTTATAACCTTAGCCATTAACAGGATTACACGACTTTTTTCATATTGAAAATAAAAAGTTAAAATATCATTTACCATTAAATTATAATTTGAAGAAATCAACATTCCGCCGATGCTTAAATTCAGGATATCGACCTTCATACCCGGTACATCCTTCGTTATATCTTCATCATCTCTCAAAAAACTATTAATATAAAAAGACAAATCAGAGCGTACCTTCAAAGAACTTCTTCTCTCAATAACCTGTTCTGTTTTTAGTATTAATGCATTAAGCTGATTTTTCGAAGCCAGCCTCACCTTGCAAAAAAAAGGATTTATCCCTGAAAATTCGTTATAAATTTCCACAATAATCTCTGTTTTTGAAGCTAATATGGGTAAGCTGCTGCCCTTAACCTTGATCATACGACCTCCCATACTCAACAGGTGACCGCTTCCAAGGAAATTATGTTCTGCGTCATATATTTTAACCAGTCTGCCGGTGTTATCCATGTTTCCTCCCTAATATCAATACTCAGAATCCCATTTAATTATTATTTCATCATTGTCAGATATATTGTTAAGGTAAGAAGCCTCTTTGCCGTTATGAAGGAGAATTATATTTCCCTTGGGCCTGGAAGGGTCAATATCCGTAAAATTCAGCATATCAGCAAATATGTACGGTGTATTGTCCTTTTTCCCGGGAAGACTTACAGCCTTGTTGTTGACCATAACCATAATGGATGATTCCGGTTTTTCGTTATTTATTTTTTCAGAATTTACATTTTCAGATTCAGCCTGGGAAGCCGGTTCCTCCCGCTTCAGCACATCAATTCTGCAGCCGTCGTAAAGTTCCGAATCCCCATCTGCAGCAGTGCCGTTTATAAAGCTTGTGTATATGCCTTCATCCATTTTGTACAGCCTGTACAAATCGTGGACAGTTTTTAGCTGTACTACCTCTATGGAATCAGAGTTACCGATTATGTAATCCTTATCCACCTCTGTATTATTTATGAAATATCTTGGGCATAATTCGGTTCTCATGCCGTTAAAATATACAACGCCGTCTTTTTCACAAGGAGCTATATCAGATATCTTAACCGAAGGAGATATTCCATCCTTTGCCGGCACCACCACTATGGTATCCCCAGGGCGAATAACCGTTTCTATGGTTGCAGTTCTGGAATTTACATATATTTGTGACGGTGTTGAAAATTCACCGGCATAATAATACTGTTCTTTGTTTATCAGGAATCTCAAACTTTTACCGGAAAAACCTATAAGCTTTTTAGGATCAAACCCTGACATCAGTATGGCATCCATAACCTTCATCTGTCGTATTCCGTATAATCGGATTTTCTTATCATTGACAGTAACACTGAAAAAATCATAATTTTTATTAAGTATGACAGAATATGCTATTCCCAGAGGAGTTATCAGCTCAGGGCCATAATATTCCAGGGTTGACATATCCACATTTTTCAGACTCTTCTTATCAGTCAGAGCAATGCGGGCTTCGCTGATATTTAGAAGCTCCGATAAAAATTCACGCAGGAAGGGTGTCTTGCTTCCTCCGCCTGCCAAAAATACCGCAGCCGGAGGCTCTTTATTCATATTTAAGATTTTAGCAGAAATATCCGCACATAAGTCATATACCGCCGGCTTGAGCGATTCAAGTATTTCCTGCCGTGAGATATCCTGAGTGATTCCCAGAATATTGGATATTGATATATAATCGTCACCTTCACTTAGCGCTGATTTAATTTCTTCCGCTGTGTTGAAATCTATCAGATAATTTTTCATGAGACACTCAGTTATTTCGTCACCTGCCACTGTTGCCATATCATAGCCCACAATACTCCCATCCCTGGAAACCGCTATATCAGATGTACCGGCACCGATATCCACCAATGCAAGGTTTAACAGTCTCAAATCCTTTGGTATAATCAGATCCATTGCGGCAATAGGCTCCAATGTGAGATTGTATACCTCAAGACCGTTATTATCCATACAGGAATAAAGACCCTCAATTACTGTATGAGGCAGAAAGGCGGCAATAATTTCAACTGACACATTGTTTCCCCTGTGGCCCTCCATTTTTGACATGTTTCTGCCGTCAAGAGCATACCCAAGGACACTGTAACCAACGCAATAAAACAAATCATTGCTTTCAGAATCCTTTGAAAATACATCCTGAGCCAGCTGCAGTGCTTCCGTCTCCATTGCCTTGATGAAATCATTGGAAACGGGAACCCTTGGATCAGATTCCTTTTTTAACAGTATGCGTTCTGTTTTTAAGGCTCTTCCTGCGGCAGCTATGCACACTTTGCTGAGCTTTACATTTAGACTTTTCTCCAGATCACTTTTTACAATGCCCACAACTTTGCTTACTTCTTTTATGTCCTCTATCTGACCGTCAATCATGGAGCGCTGTTTGTGAAAATATGTTTTGACCTCTTTTACCTTCAGTATATTATCTGAATTTTCGCAAACAATTCCCACTACAGAGCGTGTTCCGATATCAAGAGCAAAAATTAAATCATCCATATCAGACCTCGTTTCTGGGAATCTTAAAATTAAGAAAATAAATATAAATATCAACTATTGAACCAAAAAGTTCTTCGGGTATTTCACTGCCGATGTCAAGCTGAGACAAAAGAACCGACAGCGAATCATCCCTGTAAACAGGAACGCCGCTTTCCTCAGCCATTTCAACAACCCTATCGGCAATGTATCCGGAGCCGGAAGCAATAACCACAGGAGCATTGTTTTTATTAGCATCATATTTCAGTGCAACAGCATGTTTGGACTTATCTTTATATTGTGACATCTACACCGTTTTTCCTTTCAGTCAAATTTGAGAATACCTCGTTGAATTTCCTCTTTCGGATACTTTCCTGCACAGTCATGTTTGTTACGCTCAGGTTATCCCTGCTCAGTAAAGTATTTAAATCATCCTTTATTTTTCCGATATGCTCTGACAGACCGGCCGGTACGTAAATATCCAGCGACAGTGCCGATTCCTTTAATATCAGAGTGGTTTCAAAATATCCCAGATTTTGAATATCAAAGGTTATAAAAACCTTGTAGGAAGGATAATATTCCGCCTTTTTTTTCTTATCCGGAAGCTCTTCATACTCCTTGCCAATCCAAAGCTCGGAAAACATAAACATACCATTATAGTTAAGAGGGAGAAACATATGAGTCAAAGGTATATTGACATTTTGACTGAACAGTAGAGATTCCTTCATATCGTTCATTACTCCCTTGTTAACCAGACTTTCGCTTTCCCTTGAGCCGGCATTCAGAAGCTTTAAAAATGAATCAACGGAGTCATTTTTAACATTTGCGGCTTTTTCATATGTATTTATTAACGACATTTTCATGGTATCCATGTATTTTTCGTCAACATCAAAGTTGTATCTTATAAATTCCATCAGAACTTCAAAGTCATCATAGAAATTGTTCATAGAAGCAGCCTCAAGCCTTACAGTGTTGTGAATCAGTACAGACACATAGTCCCTTACGGGTCCCAAATCGTTCATTTTGGAAATATATCTTCCCATAAAAGGTATAATTTCATTTTTTAATAAATTAAGGTTTAAGTCAGCTCCCTTAGGATTGTTGAAAATCAGCTTATCCGTCATTTCATCAAAAGTTTTCCTCAGCATTTCCGGAATATTTCTTTCAATATTATTGAGTGCCGAACTGATGGACTTGTTTGTTTCTTCAACAGACACAAAGCAGTCGTAGCTTCTCAGAAAGTTTTTTAGCACTGCCTTAAAATCGTCGTTTGTTGAGTCCGTCTTTAACAGGTTCCTCAGAGAATCAAAAAATTCTCCGTTAAACTTAGTGTAAGTCCCCTGCTGAAATTTCAAAAAACTTACAATTTCTTTATCATTCATTTCTATATTTTTTACAAAGGCTTCAAACATGCTTTTAAGTACCGGGTCGCTGTTAATATTATGATTAATGAACTGCTTGTTCAAAAGAAGCTTCCTGGCTCCCTCTGATAAAACAGGAGAACTTTGCAATGATTTTATAAATTTCTCAAATACCGAATCGGGATTATAATTAAAAAGGTTTTGTCCCGTCTGATTGCTCGGATCCTGCTTTGGTGTCCTTGTAACCTTAGTCGGATCTATGACATCAAAGGGAAGGATCTGTTCGGTATTTATTTTTGGTTTGTTAAGGATATTGTCATTAATTGGGTTATTTGTATTAACACTTATATTATTATCGAACATATTAACTCCTGCAATTATAATCATTATACTATATAAATTAAAATAATTAAACATTAATGTTATCATTCACAGTGATCATATATTTAATCTGTACAGTTAACGACTGTCATACCGAACAACGGTGAAAAATCTCATCTCTGATAATCTATGATATTATATCGGCAAAACTATGATTTAAATTAAGTGCAATGTATAAAAAAATAAAAAAATTCGTGGCAATGCTTAATAATTTATAAAAATAGCCGATATAAACTTTGATAAAGGTATGAACTTGAATAAGGAGATTTATATGGATAATAATTTAGATTCGGTACTGGACATGTATCTTTTTGAGGCGAATTCACTATTGGAACAATTAGATGATATTTTACTCAGGGCTGAAAGCGAACAGGCTTTTGACAAGGAATGTATAGACGAAATATTTAGAATCATGCATACGATTAAGGGCTCATCGGCTATGATGCAGTTTAACAGCATTATGACCATTTCTCACAAGGTTGAAGACCTGTTTTATTACATAAGAGAAAACGGCATAGACCATACATATAATGAACAGCTTGTAAACCTTGTGTTCAAGTTCACTGATTTCATCAAGGGTGAAATCAACAAGATAGAAGAAGGACAGGAGCTTGAAGAAAACCTGGAGCCATTTGAAAAAGAGATACTTGAATTTTTAAATAAAATTTCAGGCAAAAACCCTGAAAGTACATATGAGGAAGAAGCTGCACTGACACAGGTGGCAGCCCTGCAGGAAGACTGCAAAAATGTAAAAAATAAAATAGGTTCAGAAGATGAAGAAGAGACAGAAGAGATAAAGGCAGAAAAGTCCGATTCAAAAAATAAATATGGAATTAAGATTATTTTTGATGACAACATAGGCATGGAAAATCTTAGAGCATACCTTCTGGTAAATCAGTTGAATGAAACAGGTATTGAATTTAAATACAAACCTGAAAATGTGGAAATTATAAAAGAAACAGCACAGGAAATTATAAAAGAAGGGTTTTATGTATACGTTGATGATAAAGAATCGCTGAATGTTGCTGTAGGTGTTGTAAGAGAAGCATTAAATGTTAAAAACTATACCGTTATAGAATATAATGGCGAAAATAAACGTTCAGATGAAAATATTAACACAAGAACAGACGCAGTCAGCAAAAATGCAGCTGCCCAAAATTCAAAAACCTATAAAACAGAAACAAATTCAAAGCACAACAAACAAAGCCTGATAACAGTAAATCTTTCCAAGCTGGATAAGCTGGTAAACATTGTAGGAGAACTGGTTATTGCAGAATCCATGGTAGCATCCGACGGTGAGATAAAAAGGTTGAATTCAGAAGGCTTTACAAAGTCAACCAGACAGATGAGAAAGCTGACCGATGAACTGCAGGACATAGTTATGTCTCTTAGAATGGTACCCGTTTCAGGAATATTCCAGAAAATGAAAAGAATTGTCAGAGACATGGGCAAGGAATTAAACAAAGAAGTGGAGCTTGTTCTCACAGGAGAAGATACAGAGATTGACAAAACAATTGTGGACGGCATATCAGACCCCATTATGCATCTCGTAAGAAATGCCATGGACCACGGAATTGAAACAGAAGAAGAAAGAATCAAATCAGGAAAAGCTAAGAAAGGTACAATTAGATTGTCTGCTTCAAATACCGGCGGAGAAATCCACATAACCGTAGAGGATGACGGCAGAGGCTTTGAATCCAAAAAGATTCTGGAAAAAGCTAAAGCCAAGGATCTGCTCATAAAACCGGAAAGCGAATATACACCAAAAGAAATATATCAGTTTCTTATGCTCCCGGGGTTTTCAACTAATGAAACAGTAACAGAATACTCCGGAAGGGGTGTGGGCATGGACGTCGTCAAGTCAAACATTGATAAAGTAGGAGGCACAGTAGTATTAGACAGCAAGGAAGGTGAAGGAACAATAATAACCTTCAAAATTCCTCTTACACTGACCATAGTTTCAGGTATGCAGGTAGTTGTGGGAAACTCTGAATTTATTATTCCCATTAAAAATATTCAGCAGTCCTTTAAAACCGTTGAAAAAGAAATTATACACAACACTGACGGCAGCGAGATGATACTAATCAGGGAAAAATGTTACCCTATAATAAGGGCTAACAAGTATTTCAACATAAATACAGATGTTCAGAACATTGAGGATGGAATATTGATATTGGTTGAATCCGGTGATAACAGCGTATGCCTGTTCGTTGACAGAATTATAGGAGAGCAGCAGGTAGTCGTGAAACCACTGCCCAACATGCTGAACAGGTATAATCTCAAAGAATCAGGTATTTCAGGGTGCTCCATATTAGGAGACGGAAGCATTAACCTAATCCTTGACATAGGAAATTTAATAGAAAGTATGTAAATATGGTAAAATTAACAGACCAGGAATTTTTAGAATTTGTTGGCTATATGCAGAAAAATTACGGCATCGACCTTACCAAAAAGAGGATACTCATTGAAGGACGGCTGTCAAATTTAATAGAAAAAAAAGGAATGAGAAGCTTCGGGGAGTATCTTGACAGCATTAAGAGAAACAATAAAGATGAAATTACAACCCTTGTGAATAAGCTGACCACAAATTACACATTTTTTAACAGGGAGGAAAATCATTTTAAGTTTTTAAGAGAGGTTATTCTTCCATACCAGGAAAAGAATAATAAATCAAAAATTTTAAATATCTGGAGCGCAGGCTGTTCTTCAGGAGAAGAACCATATACACTTGCAATGGTGCTGGATGATTATTTTAAATTTATGAGCAGTCAGTGGAAAATACAAATCTATGCCACAGACATCTCCGAAAATGTTCTTTCCAAGGCAAGAGAAGGCATATATGGAGATGACAGCCTGAAGGACCTTCCGGAGTCATACAAAAAAAGATATTTTGAAAAGACAAAAGACGGCAAGTACCAGGTGCTGCCCGAAATCAAAAAAAATGTTACCTTCAAGGTTTTTAATTTAATGGATACTGTTACGGCGAAAAATAAATATGATGTTATATTTTGCAGGAATGTAATGATATACTTCAATGCTGAAACTAAAATTAAAATAGTCAATAAATTTTATGAAGCAACTAAGCCTGGGGGATATTTAATGATCGGGCATGCCGAAACAATTCAAAGGGACAAGTCGAAATATATTTATATCAGTCCGGCAATTTACAAAAAGGAATAAGGTATGATAGCAGAAAAAATAAAGGTACTAATTACCGATGACTCTCTGTTGTTCAGAAACGTGCTAAAAAACGAGCTGAGCAAGGATTCAAGCATAGAAGTAGTAGGAATGGCAGTTGACCCGATAGATGCCATGGAAAAAATTAAGACATTAAATCCGGATATAATTACCATGGACATAGAAATGCCGAAAATGGATGGACTCACATTCATAAAAAAACTTATGGCAGAACATCCGGTAAAAGTTGTACTTGTAAGTTCAATGAACATAAGCGTATTTGACGCACTTCAGTCAGGCGCGGTGGACTTTGTAAAAAAACCCGCTATGTCCTCAGACAATGATTTGGACATATTTATCAGGGAGTTAAAAACCAAAATAAAAATTGCTTCCATTGCCAAACTGGTTACATATAAAAACACAAAAAAAGAACCGGTAGTTGAAACAGTTGAAACGGTTGAAACAGCAGGCAGTACAGTCGCTCGCCTTTCCGGATTGATAAAATCTTCAGCAAAGCGTGTAATTGCCATAGGAGCATCAACAGGTGGCACCGAAGCAACTCTTAAGATACTTAAGGAACTTCCGGAAGATACTCCGGGGATTGTGGTTACCCAGCATATGCCTCCCGGATTTACCAAAATGTATGCGGACAGGCTCAATAAAATATGTATTATGGAGGTAAGAGAAGCTGTCAACGGAGACAGAGTTGAAACCGGGGTTGTGCTTATAGCTCCCGGAGATATGCAAATGAAGCTTATGAAGGATGGCAAAGGTTACTATGTTTCCTGCAAGCCGGGAGAAAAAGTAAGCGGTCACTGTCCGTCAGTAGATGTACTCTTTAATTCGGTAGCCGAAGCGGCAGGGAAAAATTCCACAGGAATTATTCTTACAGGAATGGGCAAAGACGGAGCCCAGGGGCTTATGAACATGAAAAAAGCAGGAGCATACACCATAGGGCAGGATGAGAAATCATCCGTAGTTTACGGTATGCCAATGGTTGCATACAATATAGGAGCAGTGGCAGTGCAGGCATCAATAGAAAATATTGCTGATATCTTAATCAGGCATTTAAATAAATAATAAATAGAGAAACAGGAGGATAAAACTATGTCAATACTTTCAAACAGCATATATGGTTCATCAACCGGCAAAGGTGTGGGAGGATTATTATCAGGGCTTGATACAGACGATTTGGTAAACCAGATGACAGCCATGACCAGGAACAAAATAAACAGGCAATACCAGGCAAAACAAAAATTAGTATACAGGCAGGAAGCCTACAGAGAAGTCAGCACAAAACTGCTGTCCTTCAGCAACAAATATTTATCATATTCATCCGGCTCAAAAACAAACATTTTAAGTTCAAGCTTTTTCGAGGCATATACATACAAGCCATCATCAAGCTATGTAAACATAGCAGGAAATGCCAACAGTATAAAGAATTTTGAAATAAAAAGTATAGACAGTGTTGCATCTGCCGCAAGCTTTGCTTCAAGCATGAAGGTATCAAGTGAGTCATTCAGCACATATGATCAAATACCTGATGAGATTTCACGTCTTGCAGGGGAAACATTCAGTGTAACATATGAAGGAAAAACTTATAATTTTTCAATAAGCAAGGATTTTAGAGATGACGAGCAGACACTTGAAAATGTTTCAGAAGAACTTAACAAGCAACTTGAATCTATCAAAGATAAAGAGGGCAATCGCATAATACCCGATAGTGTTAAGTTTGAATTTACAGGAGATGCAAATAACAGCATACTTTCTTTATCCGGCGGAGCATATTTGTCGGCAGGCAGCTCAGAATTCTTAGATGTACTTAAAATGAAAACAGGTGAAGAGGAAGGAAAGTCATCCACAGAGTTCATATCAAAGGATGATTTGATTAAGAATCAGTCAGATGTATTAGCAAATGCTAAAAATGAAGAATATATAACATTTGAGTATAACGGTTCGGTTAAGCGGATTGAATTAGGTTCAGGAATAGGCAATATAAAGAAATTAGGAGAACATCTGCAGACTCAGTTAGATAAGGAATTTGGAAGCGGAAAAGTCAAGGTGAATTATGATGAAAACGACCCTAAAAACATTTCCTTTTCAACTTCTGAAGATAATAATGTTTTAAAAATAAACTCAGTTAGCAGGGACTTAAGTAAACTAACTGGTTTGGAATCAGGCGACATCAACAGGGTTAAAAAGGACGTGGCTATAGGTGATTCGGGAATATCTAACTTAAAAGTTGGAGAAAATGGTAAGTATTCAATTACAATAAATGATAAAACATTAGAATTCGAAAAAAATGCAACATTTAATGACATTATAAAAGCGATAAATGACGACAAAGATATGAAAGTTACTGTAAATTATTCTAATACTACAGATAAATTTTCAATAACAGCAGATGAAACCGGGCTACACACGGGTATTAAAATAAAATATGATGGTGAAGGAAGTTTGGCAAATGCCTTTTTTGGGATTAAATCCGACTTAGAAGAAGTAGGAACCAATACTAAAATGACTTACACTTTAAATGGAAGCGAACCGGTTACGATAGAAAGAAGCACATCCAACTTTACCATTGACGATATAAGTCTTGAGCTGAACAAGAATGCCCAGGGATTAGGAACAGACGGAACTCCTGTTACCTTCGATGTTACCAACAACGTGGACGAAGTTGTGGAGAGAGTTAAGAACTTCATCAACGAATACAACGAAATAGTCACTCTTATAGGTACAGGCACAAGCCAAAGACCTAATAGGTCATATGCTCCGCTGACTCCTGAACAAATGGACGAAATGACGGAACAGGAAATAAAAGATTGGAACATTGAAGCAAAAAAAGGAATGCTGTACAGCGACCCTAAAATGACTAGAGTGCTTTCAGATTTGAGAGGCGCTATGGGAGGAACAACAGATACAAGCAGCCTCACCCTGGCACAAATAGGAATTTCTCCGGCATATATGGACACTACAGGAAAGCTCGTGCTGGATGAAAACAAATTTAAACAAAAACTTACGGAAGACCCCGAGGAGATAGCTAATCTATTTTCAGGTGCATTAAAAGAAGATGGAACTAAATCAGGCATAGCATCACAACTTAGAGATATACTGGTGAGAAACGTGGGAATATCAGGAACATCCGGAGTGCTTGTTGAAGAAGCAGGAATGAGCGGAGGTTTAACATCAGACAAAAATAGTATTTCAGATAAAATCAAAGACTACGACAAAAAAATGGCAGAACTGAAAAAAGACCTTCAGGCTGAAAGGGAGAAGTACTGGAAACAGTTTTCATCACTGGAACAAAGCCTTAACCAGTTAAATGCCCAAAGCTCGTGGCTTACAAACATGATGGGAAATTAAAGTGAGAAGGAGTTATTATGTTAAACGCATTTGAGCAATACAAGAAAACATCGGTAAATACAATGACCAAAGCCGAGCTGCTTATATTGTTATTTGATGAAGCAATTAAGAAGCTTAACCGCAGCAAGGTTCTGATGGAGCAGGGAGATTTTCAAAATGCTAAAATAAATCTTGAGAAAACCAGAAATATTTTTATATATCTGACAGTCAATCTGGATGAAAAATATGAAATGTCTCAGGAACTATCAGATATGTATATGTTTTTTAATGCGGAGATTATAAAAGCCTCATCAATGAAATCAACAAAATACATCGATGAAATACTTCCCATGGTAAAAGAACTGAGAGACACCTGGGAAGAGGCCGACAAAATAGCAAGAGTTTCTAAAAATTAGCGGTGAGATGGTGAGATATGGAAGAATTGTTGAAAAATAAATTAGGTGCCGCTCAGGAATTCAAAGACATTACCAATGAAATATTATCCCTGTCACCAAAAGCAGAGTATGAAAAAATCAGTTCATTGATTGAAAGAAGACAGCAGTATATTGAAAAAGTTAATGTCATTGATGAAAAAATCAATAAAAATCAGGAGCTTGACGACAAATTTACAGAATCGAATGAAGCAAAAAGACTGAAAAGTGAAATACGAGAAACATTCAAAGAAACAGCCAAAATGGACAATCAGATACGTAAAAATTTAAACGGTGAATTAAAGAATCTCAAAAATATTTTAAATCAACCGGAAACAGCCACAAACCTTGTTAATATAAAAGTATGATTTAGCGGACCTTAATGGTCCTCTTTAAAAACAGATTTATAGCTAATGAAATTCTTTACCTTCGGTTCAGAATGGCACGAGCTGACACTCTTATATTTAAATATGAGCTTTAGATTTGAATAATAATGCATCATCATATCGTTGCCCTTCTGCATTGATATATTTTATCGCTTGCAAAATACAACACTGCCATGGTAAAATAAACTATGGCAGTATTTATTTTTATTATCTTGATTGTCTTGATTAATTCATTCAAAGGCTGAGTCAAGTATGATAGGATTTTGACGAAAATTATCGAATTTCCACAAAATGAGAACGAACTGCATTATGCTGCCGATAGGCTTCAGGTAAATGTTTAAGGTGAATTTAATGAGGGAAATTATTAATCGAAGCGCTATCCTTAGATAGGATATCAAATTGCTCAGGCAACACCGGAGCCAAAAATTAAAATATTTGAGGAGCAGCTATGCTACAACAAAATAATAAACATAATACCTTTGTATGGGAGAACCTTGGAAATATCAAAATGGGGCGGGGAGAACTGGGTGAGGAAATGCCGGTGTTGGTATACCGCCTGATGCAGTACACAATGCTGGATGTATTAAGTAAGGAATACGGAAATGATAAGGCTAACGAATACTTTCGACGGGCAGGTTATCTGGCAGGTACGGAATTTGCCAAAAATGTATTGGACTTAAAAGTCGATTTCAATTCATTTTGGGCAAACTTCCAAAAAAATCTGAAGGATTTAAAAATCGGAATTCTTAGGATGGAAGATTTTAATGAAACAACAGGAGAGATCATACTCACCGTTGGAGAAGATTTGGACTGCAGCGGTATTCCCATTACAGATGAAACTGTGTGCTATTATGACGAAGGCTTCATTTCAGGCATACTTGAGGTATACACCGGGAAAAAATACAAAGTGCGTGAAATTGACTGCTGGGCAAACGGAGACAGAGTTTGCCGGTTTAGGGGAGAAATAGAAGAAACAGAAGCAATAGAAGCAATAGAATAGAGAACCCCTGCATTCATGGAAAGTGAGTTGAAGATTTATGGAGTCAGTTGCGGAGCTTTTGCTGAACTATCTTAATGATGTGATTAATGACCCCGAGCATGCATACCTGAGCTTACAGGAATTGCCTGAAGAATTTCAGAAATTCGGAGAAAAACTTATATATTTTACCCAATGTATAACAGAGGCTTCCTCCCTTGCAAAAGCCTTGGCAAAAGGAAACCTGAATATTAAGCCGCCTCCGCCGGGCAATGAAATGGCTGCTTCACTTAAATCCCTGCATGCATCCCTTAAACACCTGACGTGGCAGACCCAGCAGGTAGCAAAGGGGGACTATGGACAGAAAGTGGATTTTATGGGTGAATTCTCCGAAGCATTCAACACTATGACGTCACAGCTGGAGAAACAGCGCGAGTCTCTTTTAGAACAAATAGAAATCGGATATAAAAGAGCGGAGGCCTTGGAGCAAAGCAACATTTTATTCAAGGATGCCGCATATACAGATATATTGACTAACTCATTCAACCGCCGCTACGGCATGAAAGTGTTAGATGACTGGCTTGCCGAAGGCAGGTCTTTTGTACTTTGCTTTGTTGATATAGACAATCTCAAGTGTGTGAACGATAGGTTCGGTCATTCCGAGGGAGATAATTATATCATACAAGTTGCGGAAATCCTGCGTAGCTTTTCATCTGAATCGATTCTTTGCCGAATTGGCGGAGATGAATTTATGATTCTGGCACAAGGTCTGGATAATGATAAAGCCATCAAACGTATGGAGACGCTGAGAAACAGTCAGATAACCTACAATTTTCCAGAAGACCGGTCTTATGCTCATTGCATCAGCTATGGAATTATTGAAATCAGCGAAGACAATACGCTATCCGCAAGCGACATACTAAGCATTGCAGATGAGAGAATGTATGAATATAAACGAACACATAAGAAAAAAACAGCACCGTAGATTAAATGATATTATCACTTATTGTCATTGCCATAAAAAGCTTCTGAGCAGCGTGCCATTCTGAACAAGAACCTCCTGAAATAGGTCTAATATTACAGGATTTTTAGCTATGCCTGAGAATTGCTATAAATATTAAACGGCGGATTATATTATATTCGGCTGAAACATAAATTAAAATTATATGTAAAATTTTATTAAATACATCCGATAGTATATAATATTGGGTAGATATAATCAGTTGTTCAGCAAAATGCTGCAACAGCAGAAGCTTTATAATATGGAGGTACAATATGGCAATATTATGGACAAAAAACTTAGAGGTAGGAGTTACTCTGATTGATGAACAGCATAAGAAATGGTTTGAAAAAGCAGACCAGTTGTTTGAGGCAGGCAAAAACGGAAAGTCAAAGGAATACATAATCCAGATGTTTGATTTTCTGGACGATTACACAAAAACACATTTCAAGGACGAAGAAAAATATATGCAAAGCATCAATTATCCTAAATTAAACGAACAAAAACAAATGCACCAGGACTTTATCAAGAGGCTTGCGGAATTAAGAAAGGAATATGAAACATCCGGCGCCAACATAACAGTCATTATTGGTGCCAACCAGTTCATTCTCGACTGGCTCACAAAACATATTTCAAATGAAGATAAAAAAATAGGCGAATATGCAAGAAAACTAAAATAATCGAAAAATCTGAACCGAGGCAAAGGTTCGGATTTTTATAGCTCCGACCCTTTTTTCCAGGAAAAAAGCACACAAACTTTACGAAATTAAAAATTTGACGCCGAATTATGTATTGCCTGGGAAATATTCCAATATTCCTGTCGAAGAAAAATTTCGCCAGATATACATTGACAATATTGGCTTTGCAGAAAATAAGCTGTTTATTGTAAAATAGATAGAAATGGACAAAGTTGCTCAGATAAATTATTTGTTAGGAGGATTTAGAAATGCAAAACGATGTAATAAATAAGTTAATTGACTTAGGAATAGCTTTTACGGTGGATGGGTATAACGATTCAGTAAATGAATTGGTCAAGTTTGAAACGAAGTATGGTATTTCTTCGAGATTGTTTTATGATGATTATAATAATTGTAAAATAAAAGAAGATATAACATTCGATGATATTGCTGATTGGATATTTTACTGTAATATTTTTTTATCTATCGGCGGTGATTTAAAAAAGTTTGAAGAAGCCCAAAAGTTACAGTCATATCTTGAATCTAATGAATATATTAATATGATTTTAAAAAATAATAAAGGAATAGAATTAAAACAATGTAAAAAAGAAAGCGAGGAATGTAAAAAGTCCGCGCTTTCTTTTATATAGGCTTGCATAATATGCGTTGTATTTTAAAATTGCCATTAAATAAATCTCTTTTTGCAGTTGGACTTACAACGATAGATGTATCGCAACAAAAAGAAATAATTTGCTCTCCCTCTTTAACGTAGCCATTTTCATATGCCATTATAGCACCATTTATGCATAAAGTTAGACCCTTTAATATTAATTCAAATGTAGATACAATCATTTCTGTAGAATTGTCACCGGTACATGATAGTATTGGTTCAAATGGTAAACCAC
>DHUT01000059.1 GCA_002409285.1 Firmicutes bacterium UBA5227
ATTGTAATTTCTTCTCTGCCGGGTTCGCCGGATATCATTTGATTTAAGTTATAAAAAAATATAGCTGTAATACCTGGAAAAAGGCGAATATTTTGTGTAACTATTCTATAATAACCTTCATTTTCTATTGTTAAACTATATGGTGTAAAAAAATATTCAGGACCTTCAACTAATGTCCCCTGGGGATGGGCAATAGGCAATTCTATTATAGTTGGATTTTGTGTTGGTGATAAGCTTATTACCGGAATCGGATTCCCATCCTTATTAACATAAATCGTTAAGACGGCATCTGTCGCAATATCCTGGCCGAGATTTTTAGTTATATAAATCTCAATATATCCCATTTCGGTATTAACAGGTATTTCGTAAGCACATTTTTCATGATTTGAATTTTTATATATCAAACTGTAATTTCTACATCTATTATAATATTCCAATACTTCACAGTAATTCAATTTTATCTCTCCTTAAATAATATTTTTATAGACATTTCATATATATTATATGCAATTGCTAAATGAGTGTAATCAATTTTGTTACACAATACTTATTAAGTTATTTAATTATGTAGTATAACTTTATATAATTATGTAATTTTCCACTTAAAACATGATAAAATAATTGCATAATTTCATATATTCAAATATAATTAAGATACTATGTTTCCTCAGTTATTACAAAAATTAAAAATAGTACGCTGATCTCAGGTATTAAGGAAACGTTTATAATAAAATAAAAATGGAGGTTAATTATGTTTAATAACGAGATTATTGAGGGTCTTTCAACAATTTACAAAAAAGAAGGAAGTATGTTTGAAACCCTCTCAGCATCAGGAAATACGGGAACTTTAAATTACCTTATTACCACTCCTCAAATTATGGAAATAATTATTGAGGCATCTTACAATATGCTTGACCCTTTACTGCCTGCAGGATATATTACTGTCGGAAAATATATAGAGCTTTCTCACGAAAAGCCAACATTAACACTATGTGGCGGAACAATTTCCGTTATTCTTACTGTGTCAAAAATTGATGGTAATAAAGTCTATCTTGATGTTGTATGTCATGATGATATTGGCTTAATTTGTAAAGGAAGGTATGAAAGAGCTATTGTCAATAAAGATAAATTGATGGAAGATGCTTATAGAAGAGCACAGACTAAAATGTAAAGTGAAGTGAGGTGGTTTTAATGACTGAAATTAGTCCTATTACCGCAATAGTTTTAATTATAATTATTGCATTGACATTTATAGTTTTTATCAAGAGTGAATTAAAGTGATTAATTAAGAAAGGGGCAAAAAAATGAAAGAATCAGTTTCTTTTGCATTCGCTGTATATCTATTAGGCTTCGCAGTATCTATATTCATTGCAGCTATAATTAAATTTATTTTATTTTTTATCAGGAAATTTTCCAAAAGAGTACAAAATTAAATTCTATAAGGATGTGGCGTAAATATGATAAAATTATTAAATCTTTTTCAAGGGGTTGGAACCCTGTTTGTACAAGATCCAAAAATTGCGATAGCGAGAATTGTCCTTATTTTATTGGGAATTCTAATGGTTTATTTAGGCAAAAAAGAAATTCTCGAACCCCTAATCATGATACCAATGGGTTTTGGTATGGCAGCGGTTAATTCAGGTGTTCTTTTTCTCAGTGCTACACAAATAGGAACCATTTTCATGGATCCTCTGGTTACAAATACGGATGAAATTATGAATATATTACAGATAGATTGGTTACAGCCTATTTACACTTTTGCTTTCAGCAATGGATTGATAGCATGCTTAGTGTTTATGGGAATAGGAGTAATATCTGATGTCGGCAGTGTCCTTAAATATCCCTTTACAGGTATGCTGATTGCCATGTTTGCTGAACTCGGCACAGTGGCTACATTTCCTATCGCACATGCCATGGGGCTTTCTTACGGTGAAGCTGCAGCAGTATCCCTAATCGGAGGTGCAGATGGTCCTATGGTCTTATTTGCATCATTGTCTCTTGCAAAAGATTTATTTGTTCCAATAACTATTGTGGCATATCTTTACCTGAGCCTGACATACGGAGGCTACCCTTTTTTAGTCCGTCTGTTAATACCAAAGGATCTTAGAGGTAAAGCAGTTAAGACTACAAACAAAAGAAATATTTCATCCGGGGAGAAGCTTGCTTTTGATATTATAGCATGTATAGTACTTTGCCTTTTGTTTCCGTCAGCTTCACCTTTATTCTTAAGTTTCTTCCTTGGCAATGCTATTCGTGAATCAGGAATGACAAGATATGCAAAATTGTTAGAAGATGTATTTCTTTATTCTGCAACATTTTTATTAGGATTAATGTTAGGCGTTCTTTGCGAAGCCAGTACAATTTTAAATCCGAAAATACTGCCCTTGTTGCTTTTAGGAATTATTGCATTACTCTTATCAGGTATAGGAGGCATTTTAGGAGGATACATAGTCTACTTAATAAACGGTAAAAATTTCAATCCGGTCATAGGTATCTCGGGTGTATCTTGTGTTCCGACTACTGCCAAAGTTGCACAGAAGGAAGTTAACAGAGTTACTCGTTACAGCTTTATTCTTGAGTATGCAATGAGTGCAAACATATGTGGTGTAATAACTACCGCAATTTTAACAGGTATATATGTTACATTTATTCCTTTAATGTAGTAATGCAGCGTTATTTTCACATAAACTTTTTATCGTTTTCTGTAATAATAAAGGGGCTTTCGCGTTAGTGGCTAGAAGCTTGTCATTGTTATTAATAAGCTCCCATCGTGTCATTCTGAACCGCAGGTGAAGGATCTCATGCCTAAAAGATGAGATCCTTCGCTAACGGCGGATGACAAATACATAATCATTGATATCACAAAATTCACCAAAAGTAATATTATAAATTCCAGCAATGATTTAAAGGCCCTTTCCCTTTCCCCAGGTTCAAGTTTGACTTCAAGGCTCCTGTCAAATAACTTTTAGAATTTAATATGCTCGTTTTAACATCGTATCCCTCTGCCAGATTGCAGGCTATTGCTGATGAAAGTGTACAACCTGTTCCGTGGGTGTTTGGATTATTTATTCTTTCCTGCTCGTACCATGTAAATTGACCGTCACAATATAATAAATCATCGCTGCAGTAGGTTAAATGACCTCCCTTAATAAGTATATATCCCGAATATTTTTCAGATATTTTAGCAGCCGCTCTTTCCATATCCTGCTTGTCTTCAATTGGAAAGCCGCACAAAACCTGAGCCTCTTGTATATTAGGGGTTATAACTTCAGAAAGAGGCATGAGTTTAGTCATCAGCATGTCAATGGAATCATCCTTAAAAAGCCTGCCTCCGCTTGTGGCAATCATTACCGGATCAAGAACTATTTTTCCTGCATTATATTCTATGAGCTTGTCTGCAATAACAGAAATTATTTCTTTGTTTGAAACCATTCCAATTTTTATGGCATCAGGATATATATCAGTAAAAACTGCATCTAATTGCTGTGCTACAAATTCCGGAGCAGATTCAACCACCTTAAACACACCTGTTGTGTTTTGAGCCACTAATGCGGTAATAACACTCATGCCATAAATTTTATGACTTATCATTGTTTTTAAATCCGCCTGTATACCTGCTCCTCCGGTGGGGTCGGTACCTGCTATTGTTAATACTTTTTTCATATTCTTCTCCTTACATAATTTCCTTAAAAGATTCAATATATATGTTGCTTATTGCTTCAATGTCTTTTCTTTTATCCTTAAAATATTCATCATATACACCAATTGTGTAAAAACCTGCTTCTCTTGCCGTAATCAAGGCAAAATCTGCATCTTCATAAACTGCAATTTCCGCTGGTTTTGCATCTAATTTATTTGCGGCAAGGTTAAACACGTCAGGCTTATTTTTACCCACTCCCACTTCATCACAGCTTAAAACAAATGAAAAATATTTTATTACTCTATTTCGTTCTAATGCGTCCCTTGCCATATCTAAAGGCGTTGACGTGACAATACACATTATCGTATTCTCGTCTTTCAGCTTTTGCAAGTATTCCTTCACATATGGCTTCAAATTAAAATCATACTTGTATTTGTCTGCAATAAGCTTTTTTATTTCCTCTATAATTACTTCAGGGTTTGATTTAATATTAAAGGCTTCCTTAAAATATATTGCTGTTTCCAACATTGACATTGATACAATTATTTGATTTAAATTATCAGGTGGATTAATTCCTTTTTTCAAAAGATAATCCTTACCCAAATCATGCCATGCGTACATTGAATTTAGCAAGGTACCATCTAAATCAAAAATGCTGTATTTAAATAACTTCTTGCTTAGAGCAGATGTTTTGTAGCTTTCCATAATAATGTCCTCCTATTAGAAAATGGTAGTGTCAAGTAAACACTC
>DHUT01000042.1:0-217 GCA_002409285.1 Firmicutes bacterium UBA5227
GATACCGCAATCCAACAGTTTCTTTATTAAATTATATATTTTCTTTTGAGATTCCTTATTAAACTCCGCATTTCCGGTACAGGATGGATTCAACAAATAATTAAAGGTTATATTATTATTGCTGCATTTGTATACATACCGCTCTAATTGTTTGATTTGTACTTCGGGTATCATGTCGATTATTCTACCAGAGGCGTTAAAATTTGTGTCTGTTGCT
>DHUT01000042.1:389-5018 GCA_002409285.1 Firmicutes bacterium UBA5227
ATATACTTCTATAACTTTTGATTGACAATATTCATTATTCAAATCTGCTATTTTTTTAATTGTGGTTTCTCGAAAATCTGCCGGTATGCTAAAATAATTCATTAACTCACCCCTTTTAGCGCGGTAACGTCAATACATCGCCAATTGTCGCATTAAGTTTCATATCCAAATCTAAAATCGTACGCAGATAATAAAGAAACGTACGGCAATTGAGTTTTGAACGGTAATTCTCCGGCGTAGTTATATGATCAATTACAACTTGCATGAACTCTTCAAAAACCTTTATACTCAGTACCACGCCTGATTCCGTGCTAAACCGGCCTTCTTGGAAATGTATGCTTAACTGTTCTTTACTGTTCCCATATGATGATGCAGCAGGGTAATTTTGTATGACAACAGTAGAATCATAAAGTCTGTGTGCGGGTGGTATAACCTTATTTGAAATATCAATGAAAGAAACCGAATCGATGGACAAGAAAGCGCTTATATCACGAGATATTTTGCCAAACATTTCTCTTACAGAGATATCATCCGTTAAAGAAATTTTAATCGGCACGGTATCAATGAAAAGACCAACCATACTATCAATACCGATTATGTTAACATGGCGTCCCGACAATGTAACCCCAAAGCAGATATCTGCTTGTCTGTTTCCCAACTCATACAACATTAAACCCCAAAGACCATACGCCAAGGTCGCAAATGTAATGTGATTCTGCCTGCAATACATAATGGCTTTTATTCGCGTTTCTGAATCAATTGTAATAACTTCAGTTGTTCTTACTGTTTTTTTATCTTGAAATCTTTCAAATGCCATGTTGTTAAATTTAACGCCTTCTAAATAATTTCCCCAAAATTCAATTGTCTTTTTCTTGTTTGCTGATTCGCAATAATCCAAGTATATTCCAAAGGCTGTTTTTTGCTCAGATACTTCAGCGTCCCCTTTTTCGTCAAGGTAATTCTGCATAAATTCCTTTAGAATGATGCCGAAACTCCACCCGTCCATAATAATATGATGATAAGTAATAATCATAAAATATTCTTCAGTCGATAATTGAATGAGTCGAATTTTAAAAGAATGTTCACAAATAGGCGGTTTATTAATCCATTCATATTCTATTATTTCTTCCAATTTATTTTTATAATACGATTTGTTATTTATAGAATCAAAAGCGCATTGAAGCGGAACTTCCTTATGTATTATTTGTATCGGAGATTCTATCCCTTCCCATTTGAAAGTTGCCCGAAGCATTTCATTGCATGCTATTACTCTACGCCATGCATGGCAAAACCGTTTGTAATCCACATTACCTTTTATCGTAAACAACGATTGGTTGTCAATTTCCAAATTACTGTCATTTATTTTTTCAGATTAAACTAGACCGAAATCATTACAAAAATGTTCAAATTCTCAATTTGCAGCAGATAATTTCAAACAAATTTTCAAACTGTCCTAGCATTCCTCTCATTATTAAATGCTATATTCCTAATATCACAACACTATCATTAGTATATCATCTTAATAAACTAAAAACCATTTAACAATAAAGTTATTCTTAATAGTGTTCTACAATGATAGATGTTTTCCAGCTAAATAGCTAGTGGCTATTTATAGCACAGTGCAAATATAAAATTTAGAGAACAATATAGAATTTTCTACTGCATCTTGAAAGGATTTACTAATGGGTTATCAGACAAAGAGAGGTTTTGCATGAATTACTGAATCATATGAAAATTACGGTTTCAACACATTCTTTTTGTCTTCTTTTATCATTTCAAGAACAAGATATATTTTATCAGCAGAATTAACTTTTCCAGATATGCAGTATAGCTTACTTGGTTCTAAAATAGCAGATTTCATAAAGTCATAGATCTTGTAATACCTGTTGGTACTTCTATCTTTCATGATTAATATATTACATTTATCATACTGGCTTTTTGATACAAATATGAGATTATTCGCGCTGAAGTTGAACATAATATTTCCTTTCATATAGAAACAGTTATAGAATTTTAGTACTGCATCATTAAAGGATGTATATCCTTTAGCCTGGTTGTGGAGTTAGACGTTGCATCCCTGCAGAGCGTTTTATCGACACAGAGCCAGGCCTCAGTTCAAATTAATAGAATTGGGTTGTTTTGCGATAGATTATCAAATCTAGGGTTCCCTAAATCTTTAATTTATCAGCAATGCTATATAATGCAGTAGCAACTGTAATACCATCTACTTTCCCTAAAACACGGGTTAGTTTTTCGGTATTCCAAAATTTATCTCTTGGGTTTACCAAATGGCATCCTGCACCGAAGTCAGGCATGCACCCAAAAGCGCCTTGAGTTGTTTTACCGAACAACACTAAAATGCTTGAACGGCTTACAATCCTAATTTCATAATGGGTACCATAATCTTCAAAAGAGGAAATGTGCCCCTTCCATCTTTCTACTTTTTTACCTTCCTTATTTATACATTCGAAAACCATATCATTTGCCACTCCTAGATTCCTGTTTCAATATTAGCTTGATAAACAGTTTCTTCGTCTGCTGTCAGTAATTTCTTTTCTGTACAATACATTAGGGTTGCTACTGCAATATTGTTAATATTTCGTGGGAATCCGCCTGATACACTGTGTATCGCTGCTAGAGCTGATGGTGAAAATACTTCACTGGTACATCCTGCAATTTTCATTCTGCTTTTGCAGTATTCTATAGTTTCATCAGCAGAAAAGCCTTGCATGGAGTATCTCATTGTTATCCTCTGACGGAGTGGGTAACATGTATTCAATGAAAGCTTGTTCCTAATATGTTGTTGCCCTGCTAATATCAATACAAAAGGATTGGCTGAATCAACTTTAAAATTGAAGATTGCCCTTAAGTCATCCAAAACTGGCACAGGGGCCATATGAACTTCATCTATGATTATTACTGGAGTTACTCTCTGCTCATAGTATAGATTCTGGATGCAGTTTTGTATCTGTTGAAATAAAGCATATTTTTTATATGCAGGTGTCTCACCAAGAAGAGAAGCCATGGCCTGATAGAAATCCTTTACAGTAAGCGTGGTAAGTGGAAGATAGCATGGTTTATACAAAGAATGGTTAAGGGTTTCAACCATTTTCCTTAATATGGTCGACTTTCCTGAACCAGGCTCACCTATGACAAGACATATACCTCTTGCATCCAGCATGTATTTGAGTCTTGAATCTAATTCCTTCATATCCTTGCTTAAAAAAAGGTTTTCTGTACTGATTTCTTTATCAAAAGGATTATACTTTAGTCCAAAGTATTGTCTATACATAAACTTTTCACTCCTTCATCATCTCGCTAAAAGATATTGTGTTTTTTTGAATAGGTTCAATATTGGTAGCTATTGTTGACGGTATTTCCACAGGTGTGTCTTTTATCGTATTGAATTCGGATTTTCTTTTTATATGGGCATTATCATGGAAACGTACAATCCTTGCCTCACCAATCTTTTTGCCATCTTCATAGATTAGTAGTGTTTTCGTGATATCATTAAGCCATTCAGGCTCATACCTTATCTCTACCCTTTTACCTGCAAATTTGGGGTCAGTCTCATAAAGTATATTATTTATCTGTGTTGTTGCATCATGCTGGATTTTCCTCGTTGTACGGAGAAGAAATTTTTCATTCACCATAGATATATCATTTACAAGCTTAAGTTTGGAAATCTGTGACATAAAAACATCATGTGGGCTATTTTCATTTAACCCTTGATGAGCCTTTCTTATATAATCATTTTCAAGCCATGAAAAATACCTTTGATTAAGGTCATCCAAGTCCTTTATTGAGGTCGGATCCAATGTGCTTAAGAATCTTTTTCTTACAGTTAAGAACAAACGTTCTACTTTACCTCGACCTTCTGGTTCGTACGGTTTAGAATGGAGTAAAGTACAGCCAAGTGATGCACAAATACATTCAAATTGTTGCGAACGGTAAATTTTACCGTTATCCGTGTATACAAGGCGTGGAATCCCTCGGCGCAAAACCGCCTCTTTAAAGCAATGACGTAGAGTTTCAAGGTTTTGAGCAAGATAAAATTGTGAATAAACCGGATACCTGGACGCATCATCTAAAAACATATGCAAATATGTTTGAACCTTTTTTCTTCCCATAGTTATATGGGGACCATACATCACGTCACCCTGCCATAAATCTCCGATATTTTCGTGGGAAAATCTTAACGATGCATTCTTCTTATTGTCATTATCGAATTCACCGGACATCAATAGTTTTTCCATATACCTGTAAAGAGTGGATCTCGACAACTCTAAGGGGTTGATCAACCCATCTGATACCATAGCTTCATAAAATACTGTAATTGGAACTTTGGGGTTAGCTTTTCTTCTTTTAACAATCTCTTCACCAAGTTCTGGTGTTATCTTCCGATGCTTACCTTTATCGTTGCGATAATTTCTTACTAATCCATCAAATCCATATTTATGGTAGTCATACAGCCATGACTCAAGAGTCTTGACTGCATAATTACGGGTACCATAATGAGGCATATCTATAGGGGTACTCGCAATATGCCTGAAATACTCAATATTATTTGTTACCTGACCATTAAGTACCGGACTTATTATGGAAAATTTCTTTAATGCTATTGCATTT
>DHUT01000042.1:5177-7784 GCA_002409285.1 Firmicutes bacterium UBA5227
AATGCTATTGCATTTCTGGTTTTTATGTCCATTTTTTATCCTCCTGTGTTCAAATTATTTTATTTCCCGTCACATTTAGAAGTTTAGCCTCTAAAATCCGCTTCTAGTGTGGGAAACGAGTGTTGCAATAAATGAACACAAGAAATACTTTATTTTTTCCGGTACTTATGCTACTATATTTTGCAAGGTCATAAAAGATTTTCCTGTGTTATTGTAAAAGTCAAAATGAAAAATACTTGGCTGTATTTCCCAGACTTTTTCAAGTAAATCTTTGACCCACGCTTGGTTCTCCGGAATTTTTCCTAAGGTGGTGAATTCCGGAGACATCAAGTTTAACCCATATTGAATAAGCTTCCTGTTGTTTACGATCCTTTTCTTGTAGTAATTTATGTGTCTCCGTTCTATAGCCGGGAAGTATCCCCTAATACTTTCAACATATGTTTTTAGAGGAATTCCATTTTTATATAGCTCGTACAGCATGTTTACTATATCAGGACATGAATATTGAAAATGCTGTAAGCAGAATGATGGCAACATAGAAACTGTCCTGCCACATATCGGACATATGTAACGCCTTATGTATAAAACAATAGTAAACCCCTTACTTATATAGTTCCTTGAATAAAAACCATGTTTCTTCATTTTTACTGGCAACGAACAATCATGAAATGGACAATGCTCAGGTGGTTCTGGAAATATATCGCTGTTTCTGCTTGAAAAATCTTCAGGTAAATGATTACTAAAAAAAACAATTTGCATTATGATGCACCTCCTAATGGAAATTATGCCCATAAGGAGGATGCTACCATAGCGTGAAAAAATATTTCCACAATACGATAGTATTAAATGCTTTATCACATTATTTAATTTGAGAAAAAAAGCCTCTTTTCTTCAATTTTAAAATGAGAATTTACACCTTAATCTTTCGATGGATTCCTTTAATCAATCGTGATATTATCCAAATAATTATAAATCTCACACTGAATCTCATCAGCATTATAGGCATTCAATACTGTAGCTTTAAAACGCTCTGTTATGTAAATGCTTTTATCGCCATTAAAGTCTACAAGTTTTATTAGTTCCTGATTTTCTAGAAATCTTAAAGTAGTGTTAAGTAGCTGTATTTTAGAAGCTTTGCCGTATTCTTTTTTAGTTTCACTTTCACCTTTATCGAGCTTCACTCTCGGAAGCTCCGTCCATTTTTTTACAACAATCTCGAAATTATAGGACTTCTCATACGATATCTCATCAAGATTAACTTGTTCCCTTAGTATGTCGATTTTTTTATCTATGATCTCCATCAATTCGTTACTTTTAAGAAATTGTCTTGAGGGAGTTGTACCAGCCTCTGGGAAAAACTCTGTAATAACATTTGCTATTATAAACAAGGACGTGTACAAGTCTTCGTTATTAAAGGAATAGCCAAACTCGCGTCTCATCTCTTCATTTGAAAATCCAAAAGTTTTCACACCTGGTATTGGTGATACATAAAAAGTACCTGACTTTTCATTCAAATATAAACCCATGTTCTGGCATAAACTTTCCAAATCATTTAGAATTCCACTGTCATTTATGATACTTTCATGAATGGTTGGAAATTCATCTCTTGAAAGACTACCCTTTTCAATTAATATTTGAAGAGCATTGCCCAATGCATTAATACTATTAGACATCTTTGCGACTCCCTCTCTCAACAATGCTTATTTTAATATTCCCGATGCTTCTACAATCTTTTCCTCGAAGTAACACTTTATTTTTAGGCTCTGTAGTAATCTGGATTTCTGCATTATATTCCATTTTCAATTTTTCAAACCAAAAGTGCGTCAGCAATTCTTGCACTTGGAAGATTTCAACTGGTTTTCCTAGAGCAAGGTGTTTTTTACTTAACTGAATAACTTGAGTATTTTCCTCGCCATAAAGGTTTTCTGTATGTGTATCTGGCAGATAACTTAAACTCAATAAAAAGCTCAAAAAATCAATGGATTCAAGTGTACTTGAACCTTTTTCCTGTTCAACATAGCTAATAAAATCATTAATATCCGTTATTACCGGATTAACCTTAGTCAAATACAAGATCAGTAGCTCAAAGAATTTAAAATAATTGCTTTTCATTCGATTCTCATAAATTTGTTCTAAGTCTTCATGTTTCTGAGTCTCTATATTGATTTCTTCAGGTTTTATATTTTCCATCTGTCTATAAACCTTTTGCCCTGCAAGTGCTACAGAAATCCCGAAGCGCTTATTTCTTTTCGGAAGCAGTAGTGGTTGAACTGAATTTATAAATGCACTTATAGGTGTATCTAATTTAGTCATTTCGCTAAAATGATCTCTCAAATTGAATAAGCTTAGAAAAATGCTCACCATTAAAGACTTATCCATTTCTAGCATTTCAATCGGCATTTTAGAAATTTCTTTTGTATAAACAGCTTGAAGATTTGAACTCTTGCTTAATTCTATTTCAATGGTATTAAGCACCTCAAGCTCTTCTGGAGTAAGCTTGATGTTGTTCTTTTCCAGGTACTCACTTTCTTTATATAACTGTAACCGCTCTTTAGCATCCTCATAGTGACTGGTTTCTTCACTTCGAAGTTCAAAGAAGTCTCCCCA
>DHUT01000044.1:0-665 GCA_002409285.1 Firmicutes bacterium UBA5227
CCTTCAAAACGAGATTAAAGAATTTTTAAAGATCCAAGCACATTACTTTCCTGAATTAATACAAGATATAAAAAACGTGATGGACAGCAGAAATCAAAGCTATATAACTTATGAAATAGAAGTCATATTATACATGATGATATTGAAAAACGCATGTTCTATTGAGTCTATGCAGGAAATGAATGATGAATTTAATATAGATGAATGTGTAAAAAATATATACAAAATATTAGGATTGGAAGAAAGAGAATACCTACCACATTATGTGACAGTAAATGAATGTCTAAAGAAACTTGATAATGCAGAGCTTGAAAAATTGCGAAAGAAAATGATATATGGTTTAATTCGAAAAAAAAGCTTTGATCATGCCAAGTTTTTGGGGAAGCATTGGCTCGTAATCGTAGATGCAACTCAGCTCTTTAGTTTTAAGGAAAGACATTGCGAGCATTGCTTGACAAAGACATATAATAAAGGGACAGACGAAGAAAGCACAATATATTACCATCAGGTATTAGAAGCGAAAATAGTATTAGATGATGATATGGTAGTAAGTATTGCAACGGAATTTATAGAAAATGAAGCAGAGAACATGACAAAACAGGATTGTGAGATCAACTCTTTTAAGAGGTTGTCAAAATCCCTTAAAGATATGTTTCCGAGGCTTC
>DHUT01000044.1:864-6561 GCA_002409285.1 Firmicutes bacterium UBA5227
TGCGGACCAATATTTGATATATGCAAAAAGAATAAATGGGAATTCCTAATTCGATATAAAGATGGAAGTATCCCAACTTTAGCAGAAGAATATAAAGAAATCAATGAAATGGGAGAAAACGAAGAAGAAGTAATAGAAATTGAGTATATGTACAAAAGAAAGCCTAAAGTAAAAGCAACACATAAAATGAAATGGGTAAACGACCTATATTATCAAGGGCATAAGGTTGCTGTTATGGAGCTTGAAATTGAGAAGAATCAGAGAAAGTGGAAGGAATTTCAATGGGTAACAAGTATGGATGTTACAAATTGGACGGCAGGAGAATTTGCAGAAACAGGCAGAAAGCGCTGGCTTATAGAAAATGAAGGATTCAACATACAAAAGAACTATCGATATATGATAACTCATGCAAACAGTCTAGATTACAATGCAATGAAAAATCACTATCTACTTACACAGTTAGCTGATGTACTGGTGCAACTTTATGAAAATGGCGTAAAAGGAATAAAACTGATTAAAAGGACTATTGAGAAAATCTCAGAAGGTCTATTAGACAGCATAAAAAATCAACAGTTAAAAGAAGAAGATTTTATCTATGAAAGGTTTCAAGTAAGAAGGGAATAAATAAAGAAACAGCAGGAAGGCGTGGTTAAATGAAAAAAGGCAAAAATTAAAAATAATTGTCCAAAAAATAACTAACAAGGGGGATTCACACCTCTTTAATGTGGATAACTATATAAATTTTTCACGCATCTGTTTATAACTAAGTAAATTAAATTTCAGGCATAAAAAATAAAGAAATAGTCATGGAAGGGATAAGTTTACCTTTCAGAGCTGTTTATTGTATCTTGACAATTTGTCTTATGGTAATTACAATGGTATTATGGGAAAATTTATATTTTTAAAATTACTTAACAAAGGTGGTGGTGAAGTGTCGATTGAGGTTATTAAAACAATAAGGGAGGCAGAGGAAAAAGCTGAAACAATTAAAAAGCAGGCAGCACAGCAGGCTAAACAAATTGTTGCCAATGCTAATGAACAGGCTCAGCAGGTTGTGGAGGAAGCCCGGAAGGCTGCTGATTCTACAAGTTCCAATGTTTTAAAAAATGCAGAATTCGAAGGTCAGCAATTGTATGAAGACATAGTTAAAAAAACTGGAGTGGAATGCGAGAGCATTTTAAATAAGGCAGATAAAAACATGGATACTGCAGTGAACATAATACTGGAAAGGATAGTGAAGACCAGTGGCAATAGTTAAAATGAATAAAATAAGCATTGTAGGGTTAAACAGCGAAAAGTCATTGATTATTAACGACATTATGGATTTGGGGGTTGTTGAAATCAGCTCTCAGGATGCTAAATTAACAGATCCTGAATGGCTTCCCTATGTTAGGAAGGATGGCAATGAGGACAAAGTTTTAAGCTATGATGTAAAAATATCCAAAGTCGGCGAAGTTATTTCATGCCTGGAAAAGTATGATACAACAAAAAGACCATTATTCAGCACTCGAAGGAATATAACGGACAAAGAATTTCATAATAAGCTTCTTCAGGGTTTTAACGCAGAGGAAAACGTAACTAGGATACTGGAATTAAACAAGTTGTTAAATGAATTAAGTTCTGAAGAAAATAAGGCTGAAGCAGTTATAATGAGTCTAAGACCCTGGGCAGGTTATGACATTCCCCTTGAATTTAGCGAAACTAGGTATACCTTTATAATAACAGGTATTGTTCCGTCTGGTATTGAAATTGGAAAGTTAAAAAATGATTTAGACCAGCAGACCGACAGGTGCTATTTTAAATTAACCGGCAGTGACAAAGACCAGCATTACATTTCAATTATCGGTCTTAAACGGGAAAAAGAAGAAGTGCTTGAGGTTTTGAAGCAATACGGTTTTAATAATGTTGCATTTAAGGATTTGGAAGGAACAGCGGCTGAAAATATAGTGCACTATGAAGAAAAAATAAAAGAAATAGCTGATGAAAAGGAAGAAATAGAAAAGAAAATAAAAGAAGCTGTTACATATAAGCAAGACATCCAAATCTTATATGACCGTATGGTTATCGAAAGAGACAAGGTAAAAATATTGGGAAATATTCTTAAAACCGATTCAACCTTTTATATTGAAGGCTGGGTACCGGAAAGAAGTATAAATGAACTGGAAAAGGTTCTGAACACATATCGGTGCTGGTATGAAGCCAGTGAGCCGGCAAAGGGGGAGCAGTACCCTGTTTTGTTGCATAACAATCGTCTGGTGGAGCCTTTGGAAGCAGTAACGGAGCTTTACAGTCTGCCGTCATCCTCTAATGTGGATCCTACTTCATCAATGTGGTTCTTCTTTATTTTGTTTTTCGGAATGATGCTTGGAGATGTGGGGTATGGACTGATACTGGTTCTGGTATGCGGCATAGCAGTAAAGAAGTACAAGGTTGAAGGAACCTTTGGTAAAATGCTGAAAACATTGTTTTATGCGGGGATTTCCACAATGTTCTGGGGAGTTATGTTCGGAAGCTGGTTTGGTGACGGAGTTACGGCAGGTGCCAAGGTATTTTTCGATGCAGATTTCGTTATAAAACCTTTATGGCTGAATCCCTTAGATGAACCAATGACTGTATTAATTTTATCGTTTGCTTTTGGATTAATACATCTGTTTGTAGGACTTGGTGTGAAGGCATACATGCTTATAAGGGATGGAATGATTCTTGACGCAATATTCGATGTGGGGTTCTGGTACCTGTTTATTATAGGACCTGTTATGCTTCTCCTGGGAGGAAGTCTTGCAACGGCAGGAAAGTATATTACCATAGTTGGAGCTGTTGGACTCATTCTTACTCAGGGGAGAGAAAAGAAAGGTATCATATCGAAACTGTTTGGAGGAATAATGAGCCTGTACGGAATAACCGGTTATCTCAGCGATGTGCTGTCTTATTCCAGGCTTCTTGCACTGGGTCTTGCTACAGGAGTTATTTCGTCTGTTCTGAGCATCATAGGCTCCATGGGTGGGCACAGCTTTTTAGGAGCTATCTTATTTATTGTGGTTTTCATCTTTGGACACTTGCTTAATTTTGCAATTAATGCACTAGGCTCATTTGTCCATTCGGCAAGACTTCAATATGTAGAATATTTTGGAAAATTTTACGAGGGCGGAGGAGAAGCCTTCAATCCATTAATGAAAAAAACAAAATATATTAAAATCGTTAAGGAGGAAAATTAATATGGAACTATTATTAAACGGAAATTTTTTAGCAATATTGGCGGCTGCTATTGCGGCAATGGCAGGAATCGGAAGTGCAATAGGTGTTGGGTTGGTTGGTTCAGCGGCAGCAGGCGTTGTGGCTGAAGATCCGAAAAAATTCGGTTCAACACTGATGCTCCAGGCACTGCCGGGAACACAAGGTATATATGGGCTTCTTGTAGCATTTATTATTTTAAATAAAACCGGAATAATTGGTGGGAACATGGTCGAATTGACAACAGTACAGGGAGGACTATTTTTGGCAGCATCTCTTCCTGTAGGAATCATAGGGCTGATATCCGCTATACATCAGGGAAAAGTAGCAGCATCAGGTATCATGCTCATAGGGAAAAGACCTGAAGAGATAGCAAAGGCTATGGTTTATGCCGCAATGGTTGAAACATACGCTGTTTTGGCACTTCTTGCCTCATTCCTTATGGTAAACGGAATCCAGGTTTAATGAATATTTAATTTCAATTTCAAATTAACTTAAAGGATGTGAAGTAATGAGTGTTGAAAATATTGCGGCTGATATATTAGAAGATGCAAGACAAACGGCGGAAGCTTCTCTTGCCGAAGCGGATAATGTAAAAAAGGATATTATCAGCAGTGCGGAAGAACAGGCTGATAATATAAAAAAGTTGGCGGCTGAAAATGCAAAAAAGGATGCAGAAAATATAAAAAGCAGAAAAGTCTCAGCCGCAGAGCTTGAAAGCAGAAAGATGGTTCTGGGGGCAAAGCAGGAGGCTATTCAAAAATGTTTTGATATGTCACTGAAAAAATTAGTAGAAACTCCCGAGGAAAAGTACATTGACTTTCTTGCAAATCAAATAGCAGAGATTCCATACAATGAAGGAACAATCATTTTAAATAAAGAGGACAGAGAGAGGATTGGACAAAAGCTGGTTAAAGCTGTCCATGAGAAAACAAAATCAGAAAAATTCACATTAAGCGAAGATACTTTGAATGCAGTTGGAGGTTTTGTACTGAAAAGCGGCGCAATTATTATTAACAGCACATTTGAAACCATACTGGACTCTGTCAGGAATGACCTTACAAACGAAGTTGCAAATGTGCTGTTTAAATAAAATTTCAGCTTGAAGGGAGGGATGGCTTTGGCTAAAATTAAGGATACAGATTATCTGTTTTCTACCGCATGGGTGCGAAGTGTTGAAAAGAACATGCTTACCCGTGAAAGGGCAGAAAAGATGATAGATGCAAAATCAACTGAAGATTCCTTGAAGGTTTTAGATGATATTGGTTACGGATTCAGGGACGAGTCGATAAATTCCAACAATTATGAAAAGTTATTAGCAGACGAGCACAAAAAGACATATGATTTCATTACATCCATAGCTCCTGAGCTTGACTGCTTTAAAATGTTACTATATCCGTATGATTATCACAATCTGAAGGTCATTATGAAATCAGAATATTTAGGCATTGATGCCTCTGAGATTCTTGTAGATACGGGCTCAGTTGACTTAAAAATGCTTAAGTATTCTGTAAATGAGAGAGATTTTTCCGAGCTTACCGAAAACATGGGAAATGCTTTGAACGAAATAATCGAAACCTTTCCAAAAACTAATGATCCTCAGATAATAGACATCATATTAGATAAGTATTGCTATGAGGAAATGTTGAAGTCTGCCGAAGAAACAAAAAGCAAGTTCATAATTGACTATATTAAAACGCAAATAGATGGAATTAATATAAAGACATATGTAAGGCTTAAAAAAATGAATAAGTCATGGAATTTTTTTATGAAGGTTTACCTGGGTGGCGGCAATATAGATGTGCAGATTTTTATCAGAAACTATGACGAACCCTTTGAAAAGTTTGCCGAACAGCTGTCTTTATACGGTTTTAAGGAAATATTCATAGAAGGAACTGATGCGCTGGCTGAAACCGGTAAATTTACAACCTTGGAAAAACTGCTGGACAACAAGATTATTGAGCACATCAGGAGTGCCAGGTATATTCCCTATGGAATAGAGCCGCTGGCAGGGTATTTAATAGCAAAGGATAATGAGATTAAAATTGCAAGGATTATACTGGCAGGCAAACTTGCGGGCATCTCACCGGAGCTTATAAGAGAAAGGCTGAGAGAGACTTATGTATAAAATAGGTGTTATAGGAGACAAACAAAGTGTTCTTGGATTCAAGGCTGTAGGGCTGGATGTGTTTGACTGCTCCACAAGGGAAGAAGCAGAGAACACGATAAAGTCCGTAGCGGATGATGATTATGCCATCATTTATATCACAGATAACCTCTATGTTGAAATTAAGGACACAATTTACGAATATAACGAAAAACGCCTGCCGGCAATTATTCCTATACCGGGGATGAAAGGAACAACCGGCATAGGGCTTCAGAATATAAAAAAATCAGTTGAAAAGGCTGTTGGAGCAGATATATTGTTTAACAATGATTAACAATTAATAATTAATAATTAATAAT
>DHUT01000044.1:6730-11050 GCA_002409285.1 Firmicutes bacterium UBA5227
AATAATTAATAATTAATAATTAATGTTATAAAAAATGAAAGCAGGTGGATAGTTAATGAGCCAAGGAACAGTAGTAAAAATATCAGGCCCGCTGGTTATTGCAAAAGACATGAATGAAGCAGACATGTATGACGTCGTACATGTGAGCGAGCAGGGGCTGGTTGGCGAAATAATCGAGATGCGCGGTGACAGGGCATCTATTCAGGTATATGAGGAAACAGCAGGCTTAGCTCCGGGAGTGCCTGTAGTATCAACAGGGGCACAGCTTTCCGTGGAACTGGGACCCGGACTTATAGAAACCATTTATGACGGGATACAGCGTCCGCTGGAGGAAATAAGAAAAGTTGCCGGACCTAATATCACAAGGGGTATCAGTATTCCGGCTCTGAACAGGGAGAAAAAGTGGGAGTTTGTACCCGTTGCAAAAGTCGGCGACAAGGTTCAGGCAGGGGATATAATAGGTACGGTTCAGGAAACAATAGTAGTGTTGCATAAAATAATGGTTCCTTACGGCATAAGCGGAACCATTACAGATATAAAACAAGGGAATTTCACAGTTGAAGAAACTGTGTGCGTGGTTAAAAAAGATAACGGTGAATCAGTTAATCTGACAATGATGCAAAAATGGCCTGTAAGAAAAGGCAGACCCTACAAGGAAAAATTAATTCCCGAAAGACCCTTGGTAACAGGGCAGAGAGTAATAGATACATTATTTCCTATATCAAAAGGCGGTGTCGCCGCAGTTCCGGGACCCTTCGGAAGCGGTAAGACGGTAGTACAGCACCAGTTAGCTAAATGGGCTGATGCGGAAATAGTTGTATATATAGGCTGCGGTGAGCGCGGGAACGAAATGACTGATGTTTTAATGGAATTTCCTGAATTGAAGGATCCGAGAACAGGGGAATCATTAATGAAGCGCACTGTGCTGATTGCCAATACTTCGGATATGCCCGTTGCTGCCCGTGAAGCATCTATTTACACAGGTATTACAATAGCAGAGTATTTCAGAGACATGGGTTATTCTGTCGCACTTATGGCAGATTCCACATCCCGTTGGGCAGAAGCCCTTCGTGAAATGTCAGGACGCCTTGAAGAAATGCCCGGTGAAGAAGGATATCCCGCATATCTTGGATCCCGTCTGGCACAATTCTATGAAAGAGCAGGAAGAGTTATAAGCCTTGGAACTGAAGGAAGAGAAGGAGCATTGTCAGCAATAGGGGCGGTATCACCTCCGGGCGGAGATATTTCAGAGCCTGTATCACAGGCAACCCTCCGTATAGTCAAGGTGTTCTGGGCTCTGGACGCACAGCTTGCTTACAGCCGTCATTTCCCTGCTATAAACTGGCTGGACAGCTATTCACTGTATGTCGACAATCTTGGGAAGTGGTTTAATGAAAATGTTGCCAGAGATTGGTCCGAGCTGCGCTCAGAGACAGTAAAGCTTTTGCAGGAGGAGGCAGAATTAAATGAAATAGTTCAATTGGTAGGAGTTGATTCATTATCTGTACAGGACAGATTAAAGATAGAAGCAACCCGTTCCATAAGAGAAGACTATCTCCACCAGAATGCTTTCCATGATGTGGATACTTATTCATCTCTTGAAAAACAGCATAAGCTGCTTACATTGATTTTGAAATATTATTATGACGGAGTGGAAGCCTTAAAAGAAGGAGCTGAATTTAAAACTTTGGAGAATCTGCCTGTGAGAGAAAGAATAGGAAGATTTAAATATACTGAAGAAAATAATGTTCAAGAGACTTTTGACAGTATTAAAAAACAAATAGAAGAAGAAATATCAGCTCTTGTATCGGGCAAGGAGGTGGATTAGTTGATTAGAGAATATAAAACCATATCTGAGGTTGCAGGACCTTTGATGCTTGTTAAAAATGTAGAGAATGTGGCTTTTGATGAGTTGGGTATAATTGAACTTCCAAATGGTGAAACAAGAAGCTGCAGAGTTCTTGAAATAAATGGAAGCAATGCGTTGGTTCAGTTGTTTGAAAGCTCCGCAGGAATTAATCTGTCAGAGAGCAAGGTTAAGTTTCTTGGAAGAGGCATGGAACTGGCTGTATCCTACGATATGCTCGGTCGTGTATTTGACGGGCTGGGAAGACCTATTGACAACGGTCCGGAAATAATTCCAGAAAAAAGACTGGATATAAACGGTCTGCCTATGAATCCAACTGCAAGAGACTACCCTAATGAATTTATTCAAACAGGAGTTTCTGCAATAGACGGATTGAACACATTGGTCAGAGGGCAAAAACTTCCTATATTCTCAGGTTCAGGTTTGCCCCATGCAGATTTGGCAGCTCAAATTGCAAGGCAGTCAAAGGTTTTAGGAACAGATTCAAAATTTGCGGTTGTATTTGCCGCCATAGGGATCACCTATGAAGAAGCAAACTTTTTTATTTCGGACTTTAGAAGGACAGGAGCCATAGACAGGACGGTATTGTTCATGAATCTGGCAGATGACCCTGCCATAGAGCGTATTTCAACTCCGCGTATGGCACTGACTGCTGCAGAATTCCTTGCATTTGAAAAAGGAATGCACGTTCTTGTCATACTTACAGATATAACAAACTATGCGGAAGCTCTTCGTGAGGTATCGGCTGCACGTAAGGAGGTTCCCGGAAGACGTGGATATCCCGGATACCTGTATACAGACCTTGCCAGTATTTATGAAAGAGCAGGGAGAAAGCGGGATCATGAAGGTTCTATTACTATGATTCCCATACTGACAATGCCTGAGGATGACAAAACTCATCCCATTCCTGACTTGACAGGTTATATTACAGAAGGACAGATTATTCTTTCCCGTGAACTTTACAGAAAGAATATTAAGCCTCCTATAGATGTTCTTCCATCTTTGTCACGTTTAAAAGACAAAGGTATAGGCAGGGAGAAAACAAGGGAAGACCATTCCGATGTTTTGAATCAGCTTTTTGCGGCATATGCCAGAGGAAAGGAAGCAAAGGAACTTATGTCAATACTCGGTGAAGCTGCCTTATCTGATACTGATAAATTCTATGCTGAATTTGCAGATGAATTTGAAAAAAAGTATGTATCTCAGGGATATGAAACAAACAGATCAATTGAAGAAACACTGGACATTGGCTGGGATTTGTTGACGCTGCTTCCTAAGAGCGAGTTGAAACGAATAAGGGATGAATATATTGAAAAATATTATCCAAAAAAAGATTAAAGAGGTGAGGTTATGGCAAGATTAAATGTAAATCCCACCAGAATGGTCTTAACAACTCTTAAAAAGCGTTTAAAGGTGGCGTCAAAGGGTCATAAAATGCTCAAGGATAAACGTGATGAGCTCATGAAGCAATTTTTGGAGCTTGCCAGAGAAAACAAAGCCTTGCGTGAGCAGGTAGAAGCAAATATAGGAGATGTTTATTCAAACTTCGTGATTGCCAGTGCGGTAATGTCCACAGAGGTCTTAAATGAAGCACTCATGTTTCCCAAGCAGGGCGTTTCAATTGAGGTGGGCAATAAGAATGTTATGAGTGTCAACGTACCGGTGTTTGACTTTGAAACAACAACTGATGACACTTCAAATATCTATCCCTATGGCTTTGCCGTCACCTCTGCGGAGCTTGATAACGCAATTGAAAATTTATCGGATATTTTTCCCGAATTGCTCAGGCTGGCAGCAGTTGAGAAGGAAGTTCAGCTTTTGGCGGCAGAGATAGAAAAGACCAGGAGAAGAGTTAATGCCCTTGAATATGTTCTGATTCCGCAATTGGAGGAAACCATAAAATACATTCAAATGAAGCTGGATGAAAATGAAAGAGGAAATCAGATAAGGCTCATGAAAGTCAAGGATATGATGGTTCAGGAAGCAATAGAGGAAAAGCAGGAATTTACCAGGGCATCACTGGATGAATACAGTTTAAAGTAAAGGATTTTGACTGGCTTTTTAGCAACAATACAATATACAATAAAAATCAGAGACGGAAAGGTATTGCTTAAGAAATTAGGCGTTACCTTTTTTGCGTTATTTTTCTTGACAAAAAGAGGAGACACATATATACTTTGAATATCAAATAAATAGAGTATGAAAGCATTGGAGATAGTATGGAAATAAAGGAATTGAAAATAGGTAATTTAACAGCAAGACTTCCTATAATTCAGGGCGGCATGGGAATTGGTGTGTCCCTGTCAGGGCTGGCGTCTGCAGTAGCTGATGAAGGTGGTATAGGGACTATTTCAGGAGTACAGATTGGATTTCGTGAGCTTGATTTTGAAGAAAATCCTGTTGAAGCCAATTTAAGAGCTATCAGTAAGGAAATAAGAAAAGCAAGAAAAAAA
>DHUT01000044.1:11328-16024 GCA_002409285.1 Firmicutes bacterium UBA5227
GGGCTTCCTACAGCACTTCCAAGGCTTGTTGAAGGAACATCCACAAAAATAGCTCCTATTGTATCATCTGTTAAGGCTGCCAGAATCATTGTGAAAAGCTATTTAAAACATGGAAGGCTGCCGGATGCTGTTGTGGTTGAAGGACCGCTGGCAGGCGGACATCTGGGATTTAAAATGGAGGATATACTTGAGGTAAGGTGCCCGTCCCTGAAGGAAATAGTAAAAGAAGTTAAGGAATTCATCTGTAGCATAGAATCAGAATATATTGCGAAAATACCTGTTATTGCTGCCGGAGGAATAAGGACGAAGGAAGATATGGAGGAGCTTTTACAGGTGGGAGCTGATGGGTTCCAGCTGGCAAGTTTATTTGTTCCGACAATTGAATGTGACGTTCATGAAAACTTCAAGCAGGCGTATGTGAAGGCTACCGATGAGGATGAAATGATAATCAAAAGTCCCGTGGGTATGCCAGCAAGAGCTATAAGAACCGACTTTCTCATGGATTCATTAACTAATGGGTGTACGGTGAATAAATGCTACAAATGCATGCCCGGTTGTAATCCGGGCGCAATTCCCTATTGCATATCCCAGGGGCTGATTAATGCGGCTGAAGGTCGTGACGGATTAATATTTTCAGGTTCCCGATTGGGCGGAATCAATAAAATATCAACCGTCAGAGAAGTAATAAAAACCTTGTTGGGCCGGTAATACCCATTTACAGAATTTCTGTTACGGCATCAACGCTACTGCCAATAATAGCTTCAATGACTTCTTTCCAATTCCTTGCTTGAACCCATTATTTGTGTGTATATGTCTTCGACAGCCTTGGAATAGTTTTTATTTTTTAGGTATCCTATGCAGGTTTTAACAACCTTTTTTTCTCTTTCCTCATCAAGTACGGGAAGGTTATTTTCTTTTTTATATTCACCGATTTCCATAACAATATTAAATCTTTTTTCCAGTAAGCTAATGATTTCTTCGTCTATATGGTTAATTTGTTCACGTGCAATGCTCAGGGGACACGGGGGCGTTTCGCCTGTTCTGTTTGTTTGGACATTTAATGGTTTCATCACATTTCCCTCCCTACGGCTTGTGCCACAAGTTTCAGTTTGTTCATAAGTTGGTGGAATTTTTCCGGTTTTATGGATTGATTGCCGTCGCACAGTGCATTTTCCGGGTCATTGTGTACTTCTATAATTAAACCGTCGGCTCCTGCGGCTACTGCGGCCAATGCTAAAGGTTCCACCATCCACCATCTTCCTGTTGCGTGGCTTGGGTCTACGATTACAGGCAGGTGGCTCAATTTCTTTATAGCAGGAATTGCACTTAAATCTAAAGTGTTTCTTGTATAATTCTCAAAGGTTCTGATTCCTCGTTCACATAATATTACATTTTCGTTTCCGCCAAGCAGTATATATTCCGCCGACATTAACAGCTCTTCTATGGTGGAGGAAAGACCACGTTTCAGCAATATGGGCTTATGAGTTTTGCCCAGCTCCTTCAGCAGTTCGTAGTTTTGCATATTACGGGCTCCCACCTGTATTATATCCACATTTTCCACGTAAGAATCTATATAGTCTGCGGATATTATTTCGGTAACTATAGGCAGACCATCCTGTTTTTTTGCCTGAAGAAGAAGCTCAAGGCCCTCCATTTTTAAGCCCTGAAAGCTGTAAGGAGAGGTTCGTGGTTTAAATGCACCGCCTCTTAGGAATTTAGCACCTGACTTTTTTACTTCCCGGGAAACAGTCAGTATCTGCTCCCTGCTTTCAACAGAGCATGGACCTGCTATAACATTTATTTTGTTACCGCCTATTATTTCATTGTTTATTTTTATTTCGGTATTGCCGGGGTGAAAGAGCCGGTTAGCTTTTTTATACGGCTCCTGTACGGTCATTACTTTATCAACGGCCTTGTATGCTTCAAAAATACCGGGATCAATATTGGTGGTATCACCTATAATGCCCAGAATGTGATAATTTAACTCGTTAATCTCGTTTACTTCAAAGCCGAGTTTATTTATTTTTCCCTTTATTGTATTTATTTCATTTTCATCTGCATTTTTATTTAAAACTAATAGCATAGTGACCCCCAAATTGTTTGTCATGATTAAAATCTATCATAATATTGCAGGATGTCAATACTAAAATTTTGCACAGACGTAATTATGGTATTCTCAGAGTATCTAAGTATAGTTAATGAGAGTATGGCAATAATTAATTTGCAGAATTAACGACATTATGTTATAATTTATTAAAATATGGATAGGTGGGAGGCATTATGAAGAACAATAAGTTAAATAAAATAATATTGTTAGTCGTTATTCTTTCTTTTGTTTTTACAACGGTTGCGAGTGCTGTTGTATTTACTGATATATCAAAACACTGGGCTAAAGGTTATATAGAAAGAGTTGCTGAAAAGGGGCTGGTTACAGGGTATGACAACAAAACATTCAGACCTGATAACAATGTAACTGTTTTAGAGTCATTAGTTATGATGTCAAGACTTTACGAAATTGATGATGATTTGAAAGATGAAATTATTGAAAAATATGAGTCTGTTTTAAATGATATGCCTAATTCCAAGGGCTATGAATGGTCGTTTGATTATCTGGCGGTCGATATTGAACTGGGAGTTGTTTCTGAAAAGTCAATTAATGACATGTTTGCAAAAAAGACTGTTTTTAATTCTGCCACAAGAGAGGAAGTGGCTGTTCTTCTTACGAAAGCAATGATGCTTGAGGGTGAGTTAAAGAAGGTATTTGTGCTCAAGTTTAATGATGCGGACAAGATTTCTGAAGTAGCAAAGCAGTATGTTTATATGATGTATGACAAAGAAATAATGCAGGGTGACAACAAGAAAAATTTTAATCCTTCAAATAAAATAACAAGAGCAGAAATGGCGACGGTTATGGACAAAGCTTCTGACTACATAGACAGGAATAATATTTTGCCTGAATTTGAGGAAAACTATGTTCCAACAACTGTTACGGAAGGTATTATAACCAAAGCTTCGGTAGAAAAGGGTCAATCCTTTATTTATATCAAAGATAATAAAGAAGTGGAAAGTGTCGCTAAAATTAACGATGAAACAAAGATATACATTAATGAAAAAGAAAAGAAGTTTTCTGATTTAAAAGAGGACATGCTTGTAAAATGTAAGGTTGATGAAAGCGGATTTGCGACCAGAATTGAGGCGGACAGTACCAAGAAGGTTGTAAGGGGGATTGTTTATTATGTTGCTTACTCGTCCCCACAGTCAATTACAATAAGAGACAAGGATGATGACAGAATTAAGTATGATGTTTCTCCAAACGCTGACGTATATCTTGACGGTAAAAAAATCGAAATGAGGAAATTGAGCAAGAATGACGAGGTAACACTGCTTATCAGCAAGGACAGTGTTTATCAAATTAATTCCACCAGCAGGATTAAGGATTATGAAGGAGTAATTTTCTCCATTGATTATTCTACTTATCCCATAGAGGTTGTAATCAAGACAAAAGAAGGTGTTCTTAAAACATTTGAATTTAACAGCAAGGTTGAAATTACAAAAAATGATAAGGAATCAAGCTTTGACAGAGTAAGAGTCGGCGATGAGGTAACAGTAACCACAGAATATGGTGAAATGATCAAAATAAATACAGTTGCAAAGGAAGCTGAAAAAAGCGGTATTATTCAGGAAATAACGTTGGGCTCTGTGAATAAAATCAAGATTACAGACAAAAACGGTGATGCTGAACAATATACGGTCAGCAGCAATGTTGTTGTAACAATAGGAGACAAAAATGCGTCTATTCGTGATTTGCGTGTAGGCTATAATGTGGATATTAATACATCTGGTGACGAGGTAGTAACTATTGATGCTTCTGAAATTCAAACGGGAATATATTTTGCAGGAAAAGTGATCTTTGTTAATACAGATGATAAGCTTATAATGATGCAAAGTGTCAACAGCAACGGGCAGTCGGAATTTATTCCTAATTTAAGAGTAACAAACAATACGAAGATAATTAATATGTCGGGAGATACCAAACGTTTAAAAGATTTGGAAGAGGGACAGACCATACTGTGTACCGCTATTCCCCAGAGCGGCGAATATGTTGCCTTAAGCATAATAATTCAGTAGTGGTGGATAAAAAGCATCTTTACTTATTTAAAGATGCTTTTTTACAAATGTCCTAACAATAAACCGAGTAAGGAGGACACATGAGAAAAAAGATTGCAATTTTGCTGATTACCGTGGCTTCTGCCTTTGCTTTGCCGGGATGTACCATGCTTCCACCCTCTGCGGAAACAGGAGTAGGACCGGAGGAATATGAGGAAATACGAAGTACAGAAGCAGCTGTCAAGGAAAATGAGGATTTAAAAAAGGAATTAAGCAGTTTAACAGATGAGTCAGAAAAAATAAAGAAAGATTATACGGAGTTATCGAAAAATAATGAAGAATTAACCTCAAGACTTAAGGAAGCTGAAACAAAACTGGAGATTTTCGAAGGTAAAGAAGTACCAAAATTCAGCTCTGAAAATACAGACAGCAGCAGTATAGTTGAGTATTTAAACAACAGTAAGAGTGTTTTGGAAAAAAGTATCAGAGGAATTGAGATTATAGAGAGTGACAGCGATAACAGTGTGGCATTTTACACAATAGGATATGGGGACAGCTTTAATCAGCTGTACATATGGAATACAGGCAA
>DHUT01000044.1:16224-16836 GCA_002409285.1 Firmicutes bacterium UBA5227
TGGATTGATAAGAATTATCTGCTGATTGATTCGGGAAAAGATGAATATAAAATAGTGGATGCTGAAAATATGAAGGTAAGTAAGGTTTTTTCTTCAAAAACCGATGCATATTTAATTCCGGATACATCAACTTTCCTAATACAAAAATCAGACACCGGGATATTCACTCTTTATGATTTTATAAGTCTGAAAGAACAGGAGCTTGAGCTAAATTATAAAAATGAGTATACAAATTTCAAAGAAGACACGGGTAACAATCAATTTATCTTTACAGGAACCCATTATGACGAGTATGGAACAGCGTATTCTGTTCAAGCTGTAGTCGATATTCAAAAATTGAAAGAAAAGTATGGTGTTGTCACCCTTGAACAAGCAATTGAAAATGAAAATAATTAGAACCACCCAAGGGTGGTTCTAATTATTAAAATTTTAAAATTTAAATCTTCCCTTAACTGCATTTAATATTGAAGCAATAATTATTGAATACAGAGGAATCATAAAAAAATTAGTTAAGATCCTGGCAGGAAGATAAAACATGACTCCCTCACCATATAATATTGTCAAAAAGTAAGTGTTTAGTATTATTGATGTCATAAGCTGGGTTGCGCTTAC
>DHUT01000044.1:17081-19279 GCA_002409285.1 Firmicutes bacterium UBA5227
AAAAAACCCAATGATATAAAAAGGACTCAATGGTTTTCCGCCATATATAATCCCGTTATCAAATACCAGCAGGCCTTTGTGCATAAGCACAAGGACGAATCCCACAGACAATGAAGAAATGAATATTGTATTTAACAGGTTATAATTAATATCCTTCTTTATATATTTATAAATCGCACCGGGGATAAAACCGGTTAATGCGCTTACAAGTGTGAATCCGGGGAAAAACGGACCGCCGGGTTTAACTATGAAGTTGATAATGTCAGCAGTAGCTCCGGTCACAAATCCGGCAGCAGGACCTAAAATTATTCCTGAAAGCATAAGTGGAACTGATGCGAAATTTATACGCAATGCAGGTATACCGCCCAAGGGTATATATATTTCAAATACAACTTTTAAAACCAGGCTCATGGCTATAAAAAGTCCGGCTCTCACAATCGTCAGCGATGTGAATTTTTGTGAATCAGTATTACCTCTCATAATATCCTCCCTTTATTGAGCAAATAATACCTCCGCACAATATAGGAGAACAGTTAATCTCTAATACAGCGGAAGCGACAAGATACCGCAGACACAATCTTTCGTTTAAGGGCTACATCCCATCCCTTAACACTTAACGCATCTCATCTACTCTGAAATCATTTTTTAACAATCATAGCATTAAATCCTGAATTTGTCGATAAATATTTTTATAAATTTATTAAATATATTTGTCAATGATTCCCTTACTGAGTTGAGTCATATTCCGACACAACCCGGTTAAGCCTTAATGTGGATAAAATTATGAAAACTCCTGAAATTCCACATATAACTGCCATAATGGAAAAAGTATCAGCCATTGACTGGCGAAGAGCTAATCCGGAAGTGTTATAATTATCATTGTAAAGCATTCCGTAAATAGCTGTAGTTACAGCAATACCCAGAGAATTTCCAAAGGCGGTCATTGATGTGGCTGCACCCAGCTCCTTTGAAGGAATACTGCTTATCATGTAGGGCTGAATACAAACGCTTTGGCAGCTTGTTCCAATTCCAAAAATAATCATAGTGCAATATATGGTCCATATGCTCGTGTATATATCCCAAAATGATGCCAGCAGACCGCCTAATGCAATAGAAAATCCACATAAGAGGAAGATCGTTTTAAACCTGTTTAAATCTTTTTCGAGCCACTTTCCCAAAAAAACAGGCAGAATCAGGAACACTATATTTTTAGGGAGTGCAAGTGTACCGCTGACAGTAGCTGAAAGTTCAAGAGATATCTTGGCAAAAAGTACAAGGATTCCGGAACAAAGGCATACCATGGGGCTTATAAGCACACTGGTCAAAAAGGACAAAAGAAATTTACCGTTCTTAAAAAAATTCAGGTTAAGAAATGGATTTTTGCATGATTTTTCATGTCTTATCAATAAAAGCAAAAAAATAATACCTGCTGTAATTAATGATATTCCTATGAATGAAATCCTTCCAAAGGAGACTCCGCCGAAATTACACCAGACAAGAAGGGAGCTTATACCGCAGCCTAACAGAATGATACCGGTTATATCAATTGGTTCAGTATCTGTTATGTTCTCATTATGCGGATAATATACTGCTATTATAATTGTGTATAAAAGCCCTACAGGAATAAATATTAAAAATGTGTGGAAGGCTCCTATGTAATCTACAATCAGACCTCCTCCCAATAAACCAATTAGCAGTGCGACACCATTTATAGCGCCAAAAATACCAAAATATCTGGGCCTTTCCGCGGAAGTGGTAACTTCGCTTAATATAGCAAGCGGGAAGGATCCCAGAATTCCCGAGACAATGGTGATTAATGCATAAAGTACGGTAAATATTAAGCCATTTGTATGAAGCATACACATGGCCATAAGAATAAGCCTTACCAGTGAGGCTGTTAATCCAATCTGGTAACGGCCAAACCTGTCTCCCAGCTTTCCGCCCACAGGTGTAATGACGCAGAGCAGCAAAGCATTGACACCTGAAATCAATGCATACTGGTTCATTATTCCATAGCTGTCCAATATAGAAGGAAGGATAACAGGCATGGCAAAAGCATACAGCAAATTAAAAAAATACATAATGGCAGAACCCAGAATGATGGCTTTTTTAGTTGAATTTTTAAGAGTAATGCTATCATCCATAGTCTCTACCCTACATATTTCGCATTAAAATCATAACAAACAGCGGGCATTGGT
>DHUT01000044.1:19502-63970 GCA_002409285.1 Firmicutes bacterium UBA5227
CCGTGGGTTTACGCCTGGTATTACCTCTGTAAGTACTAAATTGTCACCATTAAACTCAAATACTCCACGTTCAGTAATATATTTGATTTCTTTCCCCAATGAGCGTAAATACTTTGCATTTAGTGAAATATATTTTATTTCCTCTACAAATTTATCAGCGCGTCCGTGATTTATGGTAATTGTATTATTTTCTGCCGTAAATCCTGAACTGACTCTGAAACGAGAACATATAATAATTTTCTTTGCGGATAAAGTAACGTGATCAAAGCCGCCGATTCCTACAAATGTATCTTCATTTCCCACAACATTTACATTTCCGTTCTTATCCACCTGGAAAGCACCAACCAGGGATAAATCAAGAGCACCTCCCTCATAAAATGCGAATTGGGACGCCATGTTATATATAGCATCAGGGTTCAGACTTGCTCCAAAGAGATCTGGAACCGGTATACCGCCCATGGAACCCGTATCGATGGAGATATAGCTGTCGTCTGAACTTATTCCCATAAGCTGGGCTTCTGTAGGCACCAGCAAAGGAATGCCTATTCCCATATTTACAGATTTGCAGCCAGTCATCTCCAGCGCCGCGCGTCGTGCTATAATGCGTTCTGCAATTTGAGGGCTGATCCTCTCAATGTCCTGTTTGCATAATTCGTTTATTTCTATTTTGGGAGCGCGCAATTCGCCGCAATAATATGGACTATAGTCACCCTGTAAATTAGACTGCTTTTGATTTGGGCTTACCCATATGGCATCTATTAACTGGGATGGGATTTGAACATCCTTTGGGTTATGAGGAACATCAATGGTTCTTTCTACCTGTACAAATACCTTGCCTCCATTGTTGTGAACTGCCATTGCAAGCTCTAAAGAATCAGTTAAACTGATTTCTTTTTCAGATGTAATATTTCCATTGACATCCGCAGTAGTTCCGCGTATGACGCACACATCAGGGAATATGGTATGGTAAAATAAGTATTCTTCACCATTTTCCTCGCGAACCTCAACAAGTTTTTTCTTCGATATTTCATTTACCGCTGCGCCTTGATGCCGCGAATCCAGGAAGGTATGCAGCCCGGCTTTAGAATAAAACCCCGGCCTGCGTGCTGCGGCTTCACGATAATTCATGGAAATAATACCCTGTGATAAATTATATGCTTCAATTGTGTTATTTTTAATCCTGCTAAAGAATGACCTGAATGCAGTTAAATGCCCTGTTATTATGCAATTGACCATATCGGGTTTATTTAGCTTATCCATATAATCCTCATCTTTATTGTATGATCCGAGACCGCAGGCAGATAGTATTGTCAAGCCCTTGGGATGATGTGTTTTTCCAAAACGTTTTTCCAATTCTATGAAAAATTGTTCCGGACATCCGATCATCCCAATACCGTTAAATGCTATTATTGCATTGTCAGGAATTTCTGATACTGCTTTTTGGACAGTTGTTAGTTTTGAGTAGTTCACATTAAAAACCTCTTTCTCATTTATTGTCTAAAATTAAGATACATAATATTCGTTAAATTGTCAATCGTTTTTTAATATTTTGTTTTTTGTTATTGCAAAACCATAAGAATTATGCTACCATTAATGTTATTAAACACATGAATGTATTGCTGTTTAAAATTTTAAAAATTATCCAGTATTCATATTTTGATTATGGATAAAAGGAGTGTGTATGAAATTAATTGATTTGAGTTCATTGATGCACAACCAAGCGGTCAATGATCCGCCGGCACAGCGGCCAACTATAATCTATACGGATCATACCGGTGGGAGAGATAATATGTTGACATTTTTTCCTTCAGCAACTGTGGATGATTTGCCGGAAGGATTAGGTTGGGCTTATGAAGGAGCATTTTTGGGAACTCATAGTGGAACTCATATGGATTCGCCATGGCATTATCATCCGACTATGAGTAATGGACAAAGGGCAATCACAATTGATGAGGTACCATTGGAATGGTGTTTCGGTAATGGCGTTAAATTAGATTTTAGTGACAGACCGGATGGGACACGCCTTATGGCTGAAGATGTGAAAGAGAAATTAAGGGAGATAGCTTATGAAATTAAGCCATATGATATCGTTTTAATCCAATCAGGTGCAGATCCATATAGTGATGACGAGTCTTACCTGGTGAAAGGGTGCGGTATGGGAAGAGAAGCTACCAATTATCTGACCCAGCGTGGCGTAGTGGTTACAGGTACTGATGCGTGGAGCTGGGACAGGCCGCTGCCACTGGTAGAGCGTGAATTTGCCGAAACACACGACAAAAGCATTATCTGGGAAGGACATTTCGCAGGTATCGATAAAGGATATTGCCACATGGAAAAACTCACTAATCTGGACAAGCTTCCTGCGTTTGGATTTAAAGTTGCGTGCTTTCCGATAAAAATAAAAGGCGGAAGTGCCGGATGGGTACGCCCTGTTGCAATAATTGAATAGGAGGCTATTGAGTGTATCTGGAACATGTAAAGGGAGATACTTGGTGTATAATTACGGATTTTTGCAGAATTCCCTTTTATAAATTAGATAAAAAAAATATTGTGATGATGGACACGGGGCTAAGAGACCCGATGGATGGCGGGATACTTGATTTATTGAAAAAATCGGATTTAAAGGTTTCTCATATTCTTACCACTCATGCACATATTGATCATGTTGGAAACCACGCAATACTGAAAAAGGAGCATGGAGCCAGGGTTTATATGACGTTGTTTGATGCGGCAGTAACGGGCAGCCCTCTTTGCCTAAAGTCGTATATGTATGGGAGCAGCTATAAGTTTATTCTTGAACATGCAGATTCAATGTTATGTAAAACCGATGAATTAATTTTACAGGGTCAGAAAAACATTATTATAGAAGGGTTGTCTTTTGAAATATTAAATCTTCCGGGGCATGCTCCCGAGCATTTGGGTTTTGTAACGCCTGACGGAGTTGCATATATTGCTGATTTGCTGATGACTGAGCATGTGCTAAGATCTGTTCGCATACCGCATATTACGTGCTGGGAGGAAGATTTGAAAAGTAAGCGGTATATCTGCAACACTCAGTATCCGGCATATATTATGGCACACAATGGTATCTGTGATTCTATAGATAGCTTAGTTAAGGAAAATATAGAGGTAATAGAAGAGAAAATAAAAGTGGTAGAGGATTTCCTGTGCGACTACATGACTATGGATGAAATAGTTGCTCGGGGAATAAAAGAGTTTGGTGTAAAGAATGACACCGGCTGGAAGCTGAATACTGCTTATGTGAATATAAGAACGTTTTTGGAACATTTGCTTGACAGTAAAAGAGTAATAAACGTAGCTGAAAATGGAGTAACCAGGTATATAAAAATATAAACTATTAAAGGAGGTTCTTATGAACAAATTAATTATTTCTGTTGCACTTACCGGTTCGGGTACCAGCAAAGAGGCGGCCCCTTCGGTACCTTATACAGCAGATGAAATTGCAAGAGATGTGGTAGCAGTGGCAAAGGCCGGTGCGGCGATTGTGCACATTCATGTCAGAGAAGATAATGGATGGCCTACCATGAGTACTGAAAAGTTTACCGGAGCATTTGAGGCTGTTAAAGCCGCAGTAAAGGAAGCCGGTGTTGATGTTGTTGTAAATCTGACAACTTCGGGAAGCCCTGCTATTGAGCCTAATGATTTGAGAATGGCACATTTAAAGAAGCTTAGACCTGAGATGTGTTCCTTTGATGCAGGAACCATGAACTGGAACAACGGAGGCGTATTTGTTAATACACCTGATTTTCTGGAGGAGCTTTCCAAGTGTGTGGTGGAAGAAGATATTAAGCCGGAAATTGAGATTTTCGACGGCGGGATGATAGGAAACGCATTATATTATATTAAAAAGCATAATATACCTGAGCCATGCCATTTCCAGTTTGTACTTGGAGTTGGAGGTGGTCTGGACGGCACCGTAAGGAATTTGTCCTTCCTGAAGGAAATGTTGCCGGAAGGATATACATGGTCGGTAACCGGCATTGGAAAAACGCATTTGCCAATGGTGCTTGCAGGGCTTGCCATGGGAGCAGATGGTCTGAGAGTTGGCCTGGAAGATAATATTTACATGTCGAAAGGTGTGCCGGCTACTAATGTTCAATTGGTCGAGCGTGCCGTGGCTATCGCAAAACTTGCAGGCAGAGAAATAGCAACAGCGCAGGACGCAAGAGAAATACTTAATATAAAAAGGCAATCATTAAAATAGAAAGCCTTTATATATTTTATTAAATTGATTCGGTGCTATTATTGCCATTCTTAGGCATTTCGGATTTGGAGATTTTAATATCATCTTCCTTGTAAAAGCCTTCGTGAAGCAGCACATCTGCAGCACTGAATTTTTTACCGGCCAGGACTGATACTATGAAACCATTGGATTCTTTAAACTCGGGAGAAAGTTCTATGTCAGTGGGCACTATTAATTTTGCAGAGAACATCTTTCTGTAGTGCCCTGGCGGTATCCCTACAATCCTTTTGAAAGTACGGTTAAAATGACTCAGGTTGGCAAAACCTGTGCTGGAGGCTACCAGTGCCATATTCATATCGCTGTAGGAAATCAGTTCTGCTGCTTTTCTTATACGTATTAACATGTCACAATCTCCGATGGTCATATTTGTGTCCTTCTTAAAGGCACTGCATATATAGTTTTTATTTAATCCGAGTTCATCTGCAATTGCTTGCAGACTGATTCTATCATTTATATTATTTTCTAAATAATTGATGATATGTTTTGATAAATCAGATAGACCGTTTGTATCTATGACCTTTGAGTCGCTTTCTCGTGTTTTGCTATATTTCCTATAAAGATAATTTATGAGAGTAATCAGATAATTTGTCGTAAATGCAGAAGAATTTGGAGAACCAAGTATGCTCTCCTCCACAATTAACTGCAGCAGTTTGGAAACAAAATCATCCTGCGGTATATGTGAGGGTATATCTTCTATCATCCTTTCGGTTACAGAACTCAGAACCGAGAATTTGACTTCAAGGCAGCGAAGCATTTTATTTTCAACAGGTTTTAGTCCGTGATAGACATATTTTTTCGCCAGGACAGATTCTCCCGCATGTATAGTGTAAGTTTTATCTTCCACCGGAAATTCGGCTTCACCTTCTCGTATATAGAACAGGTGATAATAGTTATGGTTGTGCACGTTTAACCCGCTTCCGATGGGGAAATTAGATTCTGCTACCCATAGAGCACTGACATCTTTATATTGATCTGGCATAATAATCGTCTCCTCGTACAAATTAACTGATTGATTCAAGTTTAAGATAGTATTAATTTTAACACAAGTCCTATTAGGTTGCAATTGAAAGATTATAACACATAAAAACAGCAAAAAGCAAATATGAATATTAGAACATAAATTTTAAAAATTAACAAATAATTTTCATTGATAATTTGTGTAATAGCAAGTATTATAGTAATGAAAACGCTACATATAAAATAAATCAAATATGAATTTGGTGAAATTTTCAGTAATAGCATTTTCAATTATGTATTTTTAAATTAAAAGGAGAATTTTAATATGAAAAACAAAATTAAAAGGTTTCTTGCATTAGTTATTTCGTTAAGTCTGGTTTTGACAATGCTTACCGGATGCGGAGGAGGAGCAGATCCATCTCAGGCAGACAATGGAAATTCAGGTGGAGGCGTAAAAGTATCCGATGGTCCCAGGGATGACATTAACCTGCAGCTTTATGTAGAGCCTGTTACGCTTGACCCGCAGATATCAAACTCAGCTCTTGATATGGGTATTATGTATCAGATATTTGACAATCTTTTTGAAATAAATAACGGAGATTATAATGATATTATACCTGCTCTGTGTGAACGGTACGATATTTCAGATGATGCTAAGGAATATACATTTTATATACGTCAAGGCGTAAAATGGCATAACGGTGAGGAACTTATCGCCGATGACGTAGAGTTTTCTATAAATCGTATGATGACTTCACCGGCTACTTCGGCTCGTATGGATTTCGTAGATTCGGTTGAAAAAATTGATGATTATACGGTTAAATGCTATTTGAACTTACCATCAAATAGACTGCCTGCATTGCTTTCTACTGCGGCTATGAGTATCGTAAACAAGAAAGCGGTAGAGGAATTTGGAGATGGTACTGAACAAATGGTAATTGGTACAGGTGCTTACAAGCTGGATTCATGGACACCCGGACAAGGGCTGGTTCTCAAAGCATTTGATGAAGGCTGGAGGGGAGACCCGCCTATTAAAAAAATCAACTATACTATTATAACCGAAGCAACTGCTGCCCGTATTGCTTTCCAGGGCGGAGAATTAGATATTTATAATGCAAATGGAATGCATGATTATGAATTGTTCTCCAAAGATCCTAATTTGAATGTACAGCCTTTTGTTCAGGCTACAGCGCAAAGTCTGGTATTTAACAGCTCAAGATCTATTATGAGCGATATTAGATTCCGTGAGGCTGTTGCTCATGCCATAGATAAAGAGGCATTAAATGCATCTGCTACAGATAATCTGTACAAGGTTACTGACTCTCAGATTCCGGAAGGATGTCAGGGATATACGGAAGATGTTCCAAAGTATGAATATGATCCGGAGAAATCAAAAGAACTGTTGAAAGAAATGGGATATAACGGAGAGCCTGTTAAACTGCTGTACACCACTGCAGGTATTTCACTTTCATGGGCAACAACTGTTCAGGCATTCCTTAGTTCTGTAGGCATAAATGTGGAAATGGAAGGACAGGACTACGCAAATGTTGTACAACGTGTTGCAAACAGAGATTATGACATGTGCCTGTTTGAATTTGGTATGAATTTCCCAAATCCTGTTTCAAGCTTCTATGCTCTTTTCCACAGCGAAGGTTATTACAATGTATATTGTAATTATGATAAAGATGTAGATGCAAAAATAATAAAAGCATATTCAAGTGCAGATGAGGCTGAGCAGACAAAATTACTGGAAGAGCTGAACATAGAAGCATTGGAAAAATGCCTTTATGTGCCAAGCTACAATGTTGCGGGATATACATTTGCACCTAAAACCCTGCACAGAGATTCAGACCCGGAACCTGCATTTAACTGGGTTAAAATATGCTATTACTCCTGGGAGCAATAAAATGTCCGGAAATAAATTGTCGGGGGATATTTCGGTGCATAAAAAGATGCTAAATAAATTCTTGATAAGGAGGACGCTGTGCTAAAGTATGTTATTAAAAGAATTTTAATGATTATTCCCACCATGTTTATTGTAACATTTATTGTTTTCTGGCTTATTAATATTACTCCGGCAGACCCCGGAAGAATAATATTGGGAGCTGAAGCTTCTCAGGATTTGGTGGATCAGGTTAATCATGATTTGGGCTATGATTTACCCTTGGTTCAGAGATATTTTAAATGGGTAGGGGATGCATTACACGGTGATTTAGGTAATTCCTACTATACAAAAAGACCGGTCTATGATGAAATGATGGCAAGATTTCCGTATACCGTTAAATTAACTTTTTTAAGTCTGGGAATGGCAATTTTAATAGGGCTGCCTCTTGGGGTGCTTTGTGCTGTGAAACAGTATTCAATTGCAGACAATATTTTGTCAACCTTATCCATGTTTCTTGCTGCAATGCCGGCATTTTGGCTTGGGTTACTGCTGCTGCTGCAGTTTTCCCTGAGACTGGGATGGTTTCCGTCTTCGGGAATTACCTTGGGGTGGAGATCCTGGGTATTACCCACGTTTTCACTTGCAGTCGGATATACGGCAAGTTACCTCAGATATACACGTTCTGCGATGTTAGATACTATTCGTCAGGATTATGTTCGGACAGTCAGATCAAAGGGCTGTCCGGAGAGTACTGTTATCTGGAAGCATGCATTCAGAAATTCTATGATGACCTTAGTTACAATTACAGGTATGAGTTTAGCCGGACTTTTGGGCGGTGCATTTGTAATCGAATCGGTATTCAGCATACCGGGATTAGGTCTTATGGGTGTTACAGCGATCAAACGAAAGGATTTACCTCAGATTATGGCTTCTCTTGTGATGCTTGGGACTTTTTTCTTAGTTATGATGGTAGTTATAGATATTCTTTATGCTTTCATTGACCCAAGAATTAAATCAAAATATGAAACGCCTAAGAAAAAGGTATCTGAGAAAAATAAAGATGTGGAGGGAAGCATATGAGCAAGTCAGCCAATAAAGAAAAGAAACCTCCTGAACTTAAAGCGTCTGGTAAACGAAAGAAAAACAGTCAAATGCGTGAGGTATGGTCCAGGCTGAAACAAAATAAAAAAGCAATATTTGCAATGGCTGTATTGGCAATGCTTTTAATTATGGTTATTTTTGCAGATATCATAGCAGATTATGATAAGGCTGTAGATTTGAATGTTGTTAATCGTCTGAAAGAACCTGGCAAGGAGTTTATTTTTGGTACTGATGCCTTTGGAAGAGATATTTTTGCCCGTATTATTCACGGTGCACGTATTTCATTGCTGATGGGATTTGGAGCCACAGCTATTTCTGCATTTTTCGGGACGGTAATCGGCACTACATCTGCTTTCATGGGTGGCCGTTTCGATAATGTTGTAATGAGAATTCTTGATACATGGATGGCAATACCAAGCTTATTAATAACACTTGCCATCATTGCAGGAATAGGCGTAGGCATACCGCAAATGATTTTTGCACTGGCATTTGGAGGTATACCGGGATTTGCACGAATTTTACGTGCGTCAGCTCTAAGTGTTGTAAATCAGGAATTTATAGAATCGGCAAAGGCACTGGGAGCTTCAAATACAAGAATTGTTTTTCAACATGTAATACCTAATGTTATCAGTCAGGCACTGGTTCAGGCAACAATGGGCGTTTCAGGAACTATATTGATGGGAGCAACACTTAGCTTTTTAGGATTAGGGGCACAGCCTCCAACTCCTGAATGGGGAGCAATGTTGTCAGAGGGATTATCTAATTATCAATTTTATCCGCACCTTGTTACTATACCGGGGATATTTCTTGCTATAACAGCATTGTCAATTAATATTTTTGGGGATGCTCTGAGAGATGCATTTGATCCAAAACTGAAGGGAAGGTAACAGGATGGAAAAAACGAGTGAGAACATATTAGAAATAAAAAATCTTCATATAGAATACCACAGCGATGGTGAGATTGTACGTGCTGTCAACGGCATTGATTTAAATATCCGCAAGGGAGAAAGTCTGGGACTTGTAGGGGAGACAGGAGCAGGAAAATCAACTACTGCTCTTGCAATCCTGAATATGCTTCCAAAATATACAGCTGAAATATCTCAAGGAGAAATACTCCTGAAGGGAGAAAATGTCCTGAAGATGAAAGAAAAGGATCTGCGAAAAGTTAGAGGAAGCAAAGCATCTATTATTTTCCAAGATCCAATGACAAGCTTGAACCCTGTTTACAAAGTGGGATATCAAATTGAAGAAGTGCTGAGACAGCACAGTACTAAAAAAATGTCGAATGAAGAATACAGGGATGAGGTAGGCAGAATACTGGAGATGGTTGGAATACCGGGTTCTCGCCAGGATGAATATCCTCATCAGTTTTCCGGCGGAATGAAGCAACGTGTTATGATTGCTATTGCAATTGCGTGCCGACCTGAACTCCTCATAGCAGATGAGCCTACTACAGCTTTAGATGTAACCATTCAGGCACAGGTTCTGGATATGATGAGAGAATTAAAAAAAGAAATTAATTCTTCGGTACTCCTGATAACCCATGATTTAGGGGTAGTGGCATCTTTTTGTGATTCCGTTGCAATAATGTATGCAGGAGAAATTGTGGAGTATGGTACATTAGAGGATATTTTTGATCCTGAACATAAACACCATCCATATACAGATGGGTTGTTTGGTTCAATTCCCAACCTGATAGTAAAGACTGACAGACTTAATCCTATTAACGGGTTAATGCCGGATCCCACTGATTTGCCAAAAGGCTGTAAGTTTCACCCAAGATGTCCGGTTAGTACAGAAGCCTGCAGAAATGGAGACATTCCTGTAGCTGTAGATGGAACCCACAAAATTAAATGTATATTAATGAAAAATATGAGGAAGCGAAATGAATAAGATAATTTTAGAGTGTAAAAATTTAAAAAAGTACTTTGAAACACCTTATGGGCTCCTACATGCTGTGGATGATATCAGTTTTACAATTAATGAGGGGCAAACCCTTGGTATAGTTGGGGAATCCGGTTGCGGAAAATCAACTCTCGGAAGAACTATTCTTCAGCTTTTAATGCCAACTTCAGGTGAGGTAATCTTTGAAGGCGACCATGTTGAAGGGAAAAACAAAAAAGAAATGTTGCCTTACCGTCGTGAAATGCAGATTATATTTCAGGATCCCTATTCTTCTCTTGATCCCAGAATGACAGTTTCCCAGCTTATTGCACAACCGCTAAAGATTCATAAAGTGTATAAGGATAAGAATGAAATGGAAGCTCGTGTGTCTGAGCTGATGGATACTGTTGGTCTGGCAGACCGCTATGTGAACATGTATCCTCATGAGCTGGATGGAGGAAGACGTCAGCGTATTGGAATTGCCCGGGCATTAGCGTTGAATCCTAAATTCATTGTGTGTGATGAGCCTGTATCTTCGTTGGATGTTTCTATCCAGGCACAGGTTTTAAATTTGATGATGGATCTTCAGGATAATTTAGGTTTTACCTATTTGTTTATTACACATAATCTTTCTGTAGTAAAACATATATCAGATTATATAGGAGTTATGTATTTGGGAAAAATGGTTGAAAAATGTCCTTCGGATATGTTGTTTGAAAGACCGTTGCATCCGTATACTCAGGGATTATTAAAGGCTATTCCTGTTCCCTCTCTTGGTTACAAGGATAAAATAACCAATGCCTTAAAAGGTGAAATATCTTCACCTGTTAATCCAAAACCCGGATGCAGGTTTGCACCACGCTGTCCGGAAGCTACCGAAATATGTACATCAGAAGATCCTAAATTTATGGAAGTTGAATCAGATCATTTTGTTGCCTGCCACAACTGGGATAAATAGCAGGTACAACAAAAAAGATTTTTATATAGACACTAACAGAGTAAATTCAGAGTTAATAATTAAAGTTAAATCGTCTTTTAAGGAAGACTTAAAATATAGGAGGAATAAAAATGAACAAGAATGCAAGAGATGCAGTTATTGTAGCTACCGCAAGAACGCCGGTGGGAAAAATAAGAGGAAGTTTGGCCTCAATGCCGGCACCGGACTTAGGAGCTATAGTTGCTAATGAATTAGTAAAAAGAACAGGAATTGATCCTGTAGAAATTGATGAAGCTATATTTGGTAATTTATTTAATTACGACTGGGGAAATATTGCCAGGGTAATTATGCTAAGGGCAGGTTTTCCATTTGATGTTCCTGCTGTAACACTGGATCGCCAGTGCTCCAGCTCATTAAATGCCATCGCTTACGCTGGAATGTATATTAATTCCGGAAATGCTGATGTGGTAATGGCCGGCGGTGTAGAGAGCTATTCACAGCAGACACTGATGTTGCAACGACCGGAACAGGCATATCCATCGCTGGTTTTCCCTGCATGGATAAAACCATCACATGAGAGTGTGGGGAATCCAAGCATGATTACTACAGCTGAAAATTTAGCAGAAAAATATAATATTTCCAGGGAAGAATGCGATGAATTTGCGCTAAGAAGTCATAAGCTTGCTGCAGATGCCTGGAACAGGGGTGCTTTTAAGGAACAGGTTATACCTGTGACAATACCCGGGAAAAAAGGCGGAGATATTGTGTTTGAAGTTGATGAATGCGTACGGTTTGATGCTAATATTGAAGCTCTGGCAAAACTTAGACCTGTCGAAAAGAAGGACGGTGTTGTTACTGCAGGAAATGCATCTCCACAGAATGACGCTGCTACAGGTACTATGGTTATGAGCAGAGAAAAAGCTCAGGTATTGGGACTCAGACCGGTAGCTGTTGTTAAAGAATTTGCTGCCGCAGGAGTAGACCCGAATTATATGGGTATAGGACCTGTTCCTTCAATCCGAAAATTATTAAAGAAAACAGGCTTGAAGATTGAAGACATAGATTTATTTGAAATAAATGAAGCTTTTGCTTCCCAGAATTTAGCTGTTAAAAAAGAGCTTGGTATTCCAATAGAAAAGCTTAATGTAAATGGCGGTGCTATTGCAATAGGACATCCCAATGGTGCGTCCGGAGCTATGCTGGCAGCACGTTTGATATATGCTCTTGAAGAACGCAATCTGAAACGTGGTATTGTTTCCTTCTGCTGTGGAGGAGGACAAGGGTTCTCAGTACTGTTCGAAAGAGACTAAACAAGTAGGAGGAAAATAATATGTCAAAAAAAATTGCAGTATTAGGTGAAGTTTCTGTTCCTTCAAACATTGAAGCAGTTGCGGAAGTAACGGATGATTGCCAATTTGTACTGGCCGCCGCACCGGGAGGATATGAGGAAAATCTTGCACTCTGGAAGGAAATAGAGAAAAAAGCAGGAGAAAATACAATTTTTATGCTGGGTTCTGCCAACTGCTTTACTGGTGGACTTGCAGCAGCTACAAATCGCCCAGACAGATGCGTTGGTGTAAGGATTTATGTGTCCCCGAAGGATTCTTCAAAAGCCGTGGCTGAAATAAGCAGAGGCTTTGATACTAGCGATGAATCCCTGGAAGCAGTTAAAACTTTTTTAAATGAAAAAGGTGTGGATACTGTAATTGCGCCCGATTTAATTGGAGGCATTGTAGCCAGGATTATGGCTGTTGCTGTAAATGAGGCGGCTGAATTAATTATGGAAGGTGTGCTTTCTGAGGATATTGATCTTGCCCTGACTACTGCCTGTGGGGTTGAAGAAGGTCTGCTTAAAATAGCCGACAGTTATGGACTTGATACTGTTGCACAGCAGAGCAATGTGCTTTTTGAGGAATTTAATGACTATAGATATGCACCTAATGCTGTTTTAGAAAAATTAGTACAGGTAGGCAGAACGGGAGTTAAAGCCAAAAAAGGGTTTTTTCAGTATTAAACTTATAAATAGAGAGGTGTGATAATATGTTTAAAACTTCTGTAGTTGTTGGCAACAGCAATGGATTAGGTGTTGCCATGACCCTGGTTTTAGCAGGAAAGGGAATTGATGTTACCTTTATAGGAGATGAGGCTGCAAGGTCTGAAATTTCAGACAAGGCAAAAGAAGAGAAGCTTCAGGATAAAATATCTGTTGTAAATGGAATGGAATTTATATCAGATGTGGAGGTTGCATTCGATTTTTCACCTGATGGAAAGAATAAAAAAGAAATGGCCGGTAAAATAGAATCTTGTATTCCTGAAAATGCTGTCCTTGCAATTCATACCATACTTAGTGATGTAAGCCGCATAGCAGCAGGGACAAAGATAAGGAACAGAGTTATTGGGGCAAGATATGTTGCGCCCGGTTCTGTAAAAAATCATGTTGAAATTACAAGAACTCTTGATACAGACGATGAAACATATAAGATTTTTAGGGACTTCGCAGGTATAATTTCAAAAGATGTGGTAGATGCACCTGATATAGTTGGCGGAATTTATTTCAGGTTGATGCCTGTCAGTGCTAATATGGCTGCAAGGCTCATTATGGAAGGCGTTGCAATGGATGATATTGAGACTGCAATAATTTATGGAACAAATAGTCAGATTGGTCCTCTGCGTGTGGCCGATTATGTAGGTATAGACGTAGTTCTGGAATTGCTGGAGGAAATATATGCTGAAAGCGGCGAAGCTACATACCGCCCCTGCCCATTGCTGAAAAATATGGTACAGGCAGGTTTGACAGGTGTTAAGGCAGGACGCGGTTTTTATACTTACAAGTAAAATAAAAGGAGGTCATCAAAATGAAAATAGGTGTTGTAGGTGCCGGACTTATGGGTAGCGGCATTGCTCAAACATGCTCTCAAGCAGGTTACGAAGCCGTTAATTATGATTCATATCCTGATGCATTAACCCGTGCAAAAGCAGGAGTAGCCAAAGATATGAAAAAGTTGGTGGAAAGGGGGAAATTTACTGAGGAACATGCGGAATCTGTGGAAAAAAGGATTACTTATACATCCGATATAGAGGATTTAAGGGAATGCGGAATTATTATTGAAGCAATTTTTGAAGATTTTGAAGTTAAAAAATCTATTTTTCAGCAGCTTGATGCAATGATGCCTTCCGAAACTATTCTCTGCTCCAATACTTCAACTATCAGTATTACGGCTATTGCAGCTTGTACAAACAGACCTGAAAGGGTTATGGGAACTCACTTTTTCTCACCTGTTCCCGTTATGAAATTGCTGGAATTAATTCGAGGAATGGAAACCAGCGATGAAACCTTTAAGGTGGTTGAAGAATTTGGAAGAAATATAAATAAGGTTGTTGTCAACGCGCCAGACTTTTCCGGATTTATCACTAACCGTATATTGCCCTTATGCGGAAAGGAAAACTGTAAGATGATTGCAAGAGGAGTTTCTCCGGAAGATTTTGATAAAACAATGTCTGCACTGGGGAGAGGTTCGATGAGTGCTATGGAGCTTGCGGATTTTTCTGGGTTGGACGTACTTCACGGATGCCTGAAATCTCTCCATGCGGGGTTGAAAATGGAGTGTTACAGAACACCGCTGCTGCTTGAGCAAATGGTGGAATCAGGTTATCTGGGACGTAAATCAGGACGTGGATATTTTAAATATACAAGGTAAGACAGTGGAAATTAAGAACATTACAATTTATGGAGCAGGTTTGATAGGTTGTGGCTGGATAACCCACCTGCTGACAGTTGACAACAGAAAAATTACTGTGTTTGATATTTCGGAAGAAATTCTGAATGAAGCTAAGAAAAGAATTTTTCATGATCTTAGTTTTTTGGTCAGTGAAGGAGTATTATCAGACGAAGATGTAAGAAAACAAATAAATGATGTAACATTTACTACCAGCCGGCAGGAAGCTTTAAGGTATGCAGATATAATTCAGGAGAACGGACCTGAGAATATGGATATAAAGCAGGAAATTATAGCAGATATTGAGAATTATTGCAGGGCAGATGCATTAATTTGCAGCAGTACTTCAGGTATTTCTATTTCTGAAATTGGTAAAAATGCTGTTCATCCGGAGCGAATTATTGGTGCTCATCCTTATCATCCGATATACCTGCTACCGCTTGTTGAAATAATTAAAAGTGAAAAAACAGATCCTGAATACTTAAATACAGCATATGATTTCTATAAAAGTATCAGAAAGGAACCTGTTATTCTAAAAAAGGAGTGTCCTGGTTATATAGGAAGCCGTCTTATGTCTGTTCTGTTCAGAGAATGTGTTAATATGATTATCGGTGGGGTTGCCACAATGGAAGATGTAGACAAGGCATTCACATTTGGGCCCGGCTTGCGTTATGCTTTGATGGGACCTAATCTGGTGCTCCAGCTTGCCGGAGGAAACCAGGGAATATTCGGCTTGCTATGCGGTGATATTGGGAACTCATCGGGTGATTGGATGAAAAGTTTTGCTAATTGGGAAGAATGGCCATCTTACAGTATGAATTTTTTCGCAACCTGTCAGGAACAAATGAATGAATTGCTGGAAAACAGAGATATAAAGTTCGGAAAAACAAATTCCGAGATTGAGATGTTTCGTGATCGTGGTCTGATAAAATTGCTTCAGTATCACGGTAAATTATAAATATTCAGCATGATTATATGGGGCTGTGGCATTAAGCAACGGTCCCATTTTTTGTTTAAAAAAGTTTAATTAATTTACTTTTAACCTTTGATTTTATTTGCGAATGATTGTATAATATATAGGAAGTTAACGATTTCTAATAATTATACCAGGAGGGAAAATGACAGAAAAATTTTTAAGCGATATTGAAATTGCCCAGCAGGCAGACATGAAGGTAATTAATACTATTGCGGATAAGATAGGAATACCTGATAAATATGTGGAGAATTACGGCAAGTATAAGGCTAAAATTGATTACAGATACTTACAGAATGAGTTGAAAGATAATGAAGACGCTAAACTTATATTGGTGACGGCCATAAATCCTACACCTGCGGGTGAAGGAAAGACCACCACTACAATAGGGCTGGGGGACGCTCTTTCAAGTCTCGGCAAAAAAACAATAATTGCTCTTCGTGAACCATCATTAGGACCTGTATTTGGAGTTAAGGGTGGAGCAGCCGGAGGAGGATATGCCCAGGTAGTGCCGATGGAGGACATTAATCTTCACTTTACAGGTGATTTCCATGCCATAGGTGCTGCAAACAACCTTTTGGCAGCTATGATTGACAACCATATCCATCAGGGAAATGAATTAAATATTGACACAAGAAGAATTGTATGGCGCAGAGCTGTTGACATGAATGACAGACAACTGAGACATATTGTAGACGGACTTGGGGGAAAGACAGAGGGAGTAGTCAGAGAGGATGGATTTGATATTACGGTTGCCTCAGAAGTAATGGCAATATTCTGCCTTTCAAATGATATAACAGAATTAAAAGAAAATTTGTCTAAAATAGTTGTTGCCTATAACAGAGAGGGTGAACCGGTAACAGCAGGACATTTAAAAGCCCAGGGAGCTATGGCGGCACTTTTAAAGGATGCTTTAAAACCAAACCTGGTACAAACCCTGGAGGGAACACCTGCATTTATTCACGGAGGACCTTTTGCAAATATTGCCCACGGGTGCAATTCGGTTATTGCCACAAGGATGGCAAGTAAGATAGCTGATTATACAGTTACGGAAGCCGGATTTGGAGCTGATCTGGGAGCAGAAAAGTTTATTGATATAAAATGCAGAAAAACCGGTTTAAGACCAAGTGCGGTTGTTATAGTCGCAACGGTAAAAGCATTAAAGTATAACGGCGGAGTCGCAAAGGCGGATTTAGGCGCAGAAAACCTGGACGCATTGGAAAAAGGGCTGCCTAATCTTTTGAAGCATGTTGAGAATATTACTCAGGTATTTAAACTCCCTGCTGTTGTTGCAATAAACAGATTCCCTACAGATACAGAGGGCGAACTGAATTTAATCAGAGAAAAATGCAGGGAATTAGGAGTTAATGTTGCTTTGTCCGAGGTATGGGGCAAGGGCAGTGACGGTGGTATGGAGCTTGCCCAAGAAGTAATACGTCTTGCTGAAACAGACAGCAATGTTGAATTTGCATATGACCTAAAATTACCTATCAAAGAAAAAATAAAAGCTATTGCCACAAAACTTTACGGTGCAGAAGATGTTGAATTCTCTCCAAAGGCAAGTAAGGAAATAGTAAACTTTGAAAAGGTGGGATTCGGCAACCTTCCTATATGCATGGCTAAGAATCAATATTCGCTTACAGATGATGCAAAAATTTTAGGAAGACCTACAGGATTTAAAATAACCATAAGAGATATAACCATTTCCGCCGGCGCAGGATTTTTAGTTGCGCTTACAGGTGATATTATGAAGATGCCCGGACTTCCAAAGGTTCCTGCTGCTGAAAACATAGATGTGGATGTGGACGGAAAGATAAAGGGGTTGTTCTGATATTGGATAATTCTTGTTTATCACCTAAGGAAACCTCTGAAGCACTTATACTAACAGCACAGAACAAAGCATCCATGACAACTCAAAAGCGACTTTTAATGAGTGTCATGGCAGGGTTGTATATATCTCTTGGTTCACAGGGCTTTATTGTAACCTACGATAATATATTTTTGAGAGCGGCTGTATTCCCCGTTGGACTCATGCTCATAGTCCTGGTAGGAGGAGAGCTTTTCACGGGTAATTGTCTGATGACATTTGCTTTACTGCAAAAGAAAATTAAGGCAGGAGATTATTTAAAGAGCCTGGTGCAGGTTCTTGTGGGAAATCTCATTGGAGCGTTACTGGCAGTAGCCTTGCTTTATTTGGGAGGTGTGTACAATAATCCCGTACTTCAGGAGACAGTTGTAAAAATTGCAAGTGCAAAACTGTCGCTTACCTTTACAGAAGCATTGTGCAGGGGAATATTGTGTAATATTCTTGTGTCGCTGGGAGTATGGTTTGCCACAACAGCAAAGGACACAACGGGTAAGCTTCTTGGATGCTGGTTTCCTATAATGCTGTTTGTGCTTACTGGATATGAACATGTTGTGGCAAATATGTTTTACTTACCGATGGCTGCGCTGTTTGATTCCACAATAACCATATCTGAAATTTTAATCAAAAACTTTTTACCCGTAACTATCGGTAACTACATAGGCGGTGGTATTCTGATACCTGTTGTGTATTACAGGGTGTATCATAAATAATGTAAAAAAATAAATCTTCAGTGTTCTGAAGATTTTATTTTTTTGTTGCTACCACACTGTTATCAGCAGGCTTATCTTTTACTACTGTAACTACCAGTACGCCTGCTAAAATTAATATACATGCGGCAATATTTTTATATGAAACAGGTTCTTTTAAAATTAATATTCCAAGCACTACGCTGGTTATGGGTTCCAGCATACCCACAATTGAGGTAATTGTGGGACCTGCGTTTTTCACTGAAATGAAAATGAAAGTATTTGCTAAAAATGATACCAAAAAGGATATAAGGGCTGTATACAACCATCCCTTTGGTGTAAGTGAAAAAGTCAGGTTGCCGCTTACTGCCGAAGCAATAAACAAATATACTGAAGCAACTATTGTCAGATAAAGATTTAACTTAAACGGATACATATTATTCAGACCACTTTTATCTATATACAATATATGAGCCGCATAAATTACTCCCGAAATCAGAGCCAGCATAACTCCCATGATGTTGAAGTTTCCTTCAAAAAACAGCATTATGCCTGTTGTGGATAATATTAGTGCCACAATTTTTTCAGAACTTACTTTTTCTTTGAATAGCAGGATACAGGCAGCGGTTACCAATACGGGATAAATATAATGAATGGTGGTTGACATTCCCACAGAGATATAATTATATGCACCATATAAAGTCAATGCTGTCAGTGTGGGCCCCAACGATGCAAGTATGGCAACCTTTTTGCATTCACCTGCTGTTATTTTAAAATCATTTTTTTTATATCCTTTATACTTTAACATTGCAAAAATAAAAGGAACGGAAAGCAGGTTTCTGTACAATGTAAGTGCCATGGTATTGCTTCCCTCCAAATATGTCAGCTTGGCAAGAATCGGTGTGCAGCCATATATAATACCGGCTAAGACACCAAAAATAATGCCTTTTTTTTTATTCATGACGCCTCCCAGGGCTTTTATTTATCCTTGCCACAGCATTTTTTGTACTTTTTACCGGAACCGCACGGACATGGGTCGTTTCTTCCTATTTTCTCTCCAACTGTAACCTGTTTTGACTTGTTAAAGTCTTTCTTAATCTGTTTCCTTTTTTCATCATCGAAGATATTGCTCCATTCTTCCATTCCATAAAGCCATTCAGCCTTTGCTTCATGCATGTTCCATAATAGCTTTTCCCAGTCAAGTTCAGCTTTGACTTCCGAGTCATCTGTCAAAGCTTCTAAATCTAATTCTTCTCTAAAGCTTGAGCTTGCTCCGTCAAGAAAACCTACATATTGCAGCGCTGTCATATTGTTCTTTTCAGCTAAATCTTTTACAGTGCCTTCTATCAAAGGATTTTTCGATTCGAGAATTGCTTTGTAACAATCAGATTCCTTTCCCATGTAATTCCTGAAAAACTCCTCATATTCCTCTTGTGTGGTGATATTCTTTAAATTATCATTCCATTCTGTATATAAACTCATACTATCCTCCAATTATTTTACTATGGTTATTTTAACAGCAATAAAATAAAATTTCAAGGGAAATCATTGGAGAATTCATACGCAAGAATTGCATGAAAGTATTTCAACTTCAATTTTAGATATATGATTTAATTTGGGTTAAACGAAAAAATCGCCGCATATGCGGCGACTGTTATTATTGCTTTTCCTTAAGTAAATCCCTGATTTCTGCAAGAAGCTCCTCCTGAGTTGGCTTTGCCGGTTCATCCGGAACTGTTTCAAGCTCCTTTTGTTTTACAAGCTTTTCTCTTGATTTGTTGATTAATTTGATAAATGCAAAAATTGAAAGTGCAACTATCAGAAAATCAACAACATTTTGTATGAAGTTGCCATACATTATTGCTGCTTCGGGTTTTACTACCTGACCACCCTCTGTGATGGCTTCGCTCATGACAAATTTCAATGACTTAAAGTCCATGCCTGCCATGAAGTATCCAAGTATGGGCATTATCAGGTCGTCAACTATGGATGATACTATTTTACCAAAGGCACCACCCATGATAACACCTACCGCCATGTCCAAAACATTGCCTTTGAAAGCAAATTCTTTAAATTCCTTCCACATAATTCTCTCCTTGATAAATATTGAGTTAATATTTTTAATTCTCTTATATATATACCCTGATTAAATTTATCAAACATAATTTTGAAATATTTATACTAATTCAGATTAAATGTTTCTCCAGAAATGAATCAGTTCTTATATTTCGGGCCTGCAGAGGTTATTCCAAGCTCAAAGCTATCGTCATATTCAATATACCGGATGCCGTTCTCTATTATGGTATTCTCTTTATCTGCCTTATATACAACAAAGACCTGATTTTTTTCAGAAGCTTTTTCGAGAATTTCTTTCAATACTTTTAACTCTCTTTCATCAGCTATATCATCCAGTCCGGTATTCATCGTAAGCACCATGGTTTTATTTTCATAATTTAAAAAGCTTTTGATGTTATTCCACATTGTAGTATTGCCGGCGCTCATTGTTCCGTTTGTAATGATACCGTCAAAGTATATGATTTCTCCCTTGCCTGAGAGTATTTCTTTTTTGTTATCTGTTACAACAAGTTTTTCAGAATAATCAGATACTTTTGATGCTTTCATGTAATCAACAAACGTGGTTTCGTTTTGAAGACCCAAGTCTTTATCAATCGGTTCATACAAAATTCTAAGGTTGTCAATATATATTGTTCCGGAATCCTTCCTTGTTTCATTTATTTCAGCAAGGTAAATATTCTTTAGTGTTACAGGATAAGCAGTTCCATCAGGAATAACCGCTTCAACCCATTTCCATCCGTTCCAGTTCACTTCGTCTTCAAAAGTAAGTTTTATCTGGTTATTGTTAGCGTCATTAATTCTGGCTCTCAGCCAATGGTTTTTGCCGTCGCCGTAAACCCACATACCTATTGCCTTAGGTTTGTCCTCTAATTTTATTCCTTCGCCGTCTTTCCCAAATTCTACAAATGCAATGCTCTGGTCGGTCATTTTAGTGAAATCATAGTCTAATTTCAATGCTGCCGAACCTTCCTTAACGAAGTCTCTGGTAGTGGATATATTTCCGGAAGAACCCTCAGGATATAGGGTTAATTTTAAGTTTCCCAGGTTTTCAAAGCTGTTAAGGGTGTTATATCTGTATCCAACCTTAACAAGAATATTCTTTGTGGCATTTCCAAAGGTTGCTGTTATAGCACCTGTGTTGCTTACATCTCCTGCCGTGAATATTCCGTTTTCAATTGTTCCTATTTTGTTCCTGAAAGTATATGAAATATATTTTGCGGGTATGTAGGAGGAATTTCCGTTTTTGTCGATTCCAAGGATATCACCCATTTCGTAGGTGTCCCCAAATCCAAAGGTCAATGAATCTGTACTGAACTTCAATGCAACAGGTGTATCAAGTACATTAATTTCCACCTTCCCCTGGGCAGCTCCTGTTTCAGCGGTAATAAGCGCTTTACCTGCTTTAGAAGGATGGAATACATTATTTACAACTTTCCCGGCATCAGCGGGAGATACAGTATAATTAACGTTGTTTGGTGTAACCTCTATGGGAGTATAATATTCGTTGTAAAATTTAAGTTCCATGCCTACTTCAGTATTGTTAAATACAGATTTTTGTGCGGGTATAATTTCTATAGAGCCTATATTGCTGCTGTCAGGAGATGTGTTAAATACTCCGACACCTGATGCTATTTTTCTTTCTCTTCCGTCTGAAGGAATATTTACAACTGTAATATTTGAATTTTTCAAAAAGTCAATACCCATGGTTGTGGAGCCTCCTCCATCCATGTTTACTGCATTGTAAGCACCTAAATCAAGCATTATTTCTGCGAGCTCAGTCTGCTTAACACCAACGTAATTCTTATTTCTTCCGTCAATAGTTACCATTATCATTTCAGTACCATCTTTATTGAAGCCTATTGCTGTTCTTGGGTTTGCTCCTAAGGCTTCATTACTTACATCATTCAGCTGCCCGTCTTTAACCAGATAATTCAATGCACCGAAAGCGAATTCAACATTTTCCGGGCTGAAATCAAGCTGTATGTCCAGGGTTGCCGGCAGACCGGGTATAAATGACTGCTCAAGCTGTGCCATTGTTGTGGCATTTCGGCTTGAGATAACATATCCGTCTTCAGGAATTATTACGGGTGCCTGGTTTTTTCTAACTTCTGTGACTGTTTGTCCAACTACAACAACCTCTACGATATCCTTTGTGCCATCATATCCGGGAGACATCATGTTCCAGTCTCTGGTAAGTATTGTGGGACCCCAGTCCAATGATGATGTTTTATTCAGGACAACAACATTGTATGCTGTGCTGTCTGAGCCGTACAGGGTAATTATTGGATTCCATACTGATATGTTTACATTTTGATCAAGTAATCTTGAGACCGTAGGGTAACCGCTGCTGTATGGAAGAGGCGATGTGATTAAATTTCCATTATCTATTAATGGACCATAGGTATATGTAGGGTCTCCCATGTAAAAAAAGTCACCGTTAACCGCAGCAGAAGCACCTGATGACATCATCATGGAGCTTAAAGTGTTTCTGACGGATACACCGACCGCACTGTTTATGGGTTTAATCTGTGTGTACTGGTCGGTCAGGTCTGCTCTGACTACATTGATATTCATCCAGCCTATACTGGTGAATTTTTCGATTTTTTCATATGTTATACCTGTTGAGAGCCTTGTTTCCTTTGACAGGTCATGTACTGTGTAAAAACTGCTTCCATAAGCGTAGGAGCTTAATAAGATTGCCAAGGCCGCAGAAAAAGCAGCTATTTTCTTGATAAACAAATAGATCATTCCTTTCATTTTTCATTCTTTGTCGATTATATCATAAAACAAGGACAACCATTATTACAGAATTGTTAAGTAAAGAAACAATTTTTAGCAATAAAGGTTTAAATTCCATTTATATTAGACGAGCTTTTACATATTTTGTTCCGCTTTTTCAAATATATTTTTCATATAATTATTCACTTTTATAAATAAATAAATTGACTATCAAAGATTATGCGTCTATAATGAACATTAAAAAATTATCTGGAGGGAATCTTATGAGCAACTTGTTAAGTGAAGCAAAAGCATTGCAGAATGAAATAGTAACAGACAGAAGATATTTGCACCGACATGCTGAATTGGGAATGGACTTGCCTATGACTTCTGCATATATTATAAAAAGGCTGAAAGGAATGGGATATAAGCCGGAGGTAGTTGCAGGTTCAGGAGTGGTTGTATTGGCTGGGGGGAAAAAACCGGGCAAGGTACTACTTTTAAGAGCAGACATAGATGCACTGCCAATTGCAGAGGAAAATGACCTGAAATATAAGTCTGAAACGGGAAACATGCACGCATGCGGTCATGACACGCATGCTGCCATGCTCCTTGGTGCGGCAAAGCTTTTAAAAGATCATGAAGATGAAATAGAAGGTACGGTTAAGCTTATGTTTCAGCCTGCTGAAGAAAGACTGTATGGTGCAAAGGCAATGATAGAGGCAGGAGTTTTAGAATCTCCGAAGGTTGATGCAGCCGCTATGATTCATATTTTTTCGGGAATGCCTATGAAAGCCGGAACGTTAGTTGTGGCGGAAGGGGGATATTCGTCTTCATCAGGGGATATGTTTCATATAGATATTCAGGGGAAAGGCGGTCATGGTGCCATGCCTCAGGATTCTATAGATCCGTTAAATGCTGCTGCACATATTTTCATGGGATTACAGGAAATAATAGCAAGGGAGGTTACACCTTCAAGTACTGCGGTTATAACTGTAGGGCAGATGCACGGAGGGAACGCAGCAAATATTATTCCTGATACATCATTTATAGAAGGTACTATAAGAGCTTTTGACAACCGAGAGAGAGAGTTAATGAAAAGACGTGTTGTTGAAATATCGGAGAGAGTTGCTTCTGCCTACAGAGCGGAAGCGTCGGTTGAATACAGAATGGAGTGCCCATCTGTGTACAATGATTCATCCCTTTCTGAATTGTGTATTTATGCAAACAGAGAAATGTTGGGTACGGACAATGTTTTGTCCTTTGGAGAAGTATTTCCTGACGGGAGAATGACAGGCTCAGAGGACTTCGGATATATAAGCCAGAAGGTTCCTTCAATAATGATGGCACTGGGCGGCGGTTCGCCGGAAGAAGGATATCCATATCCGCAGCACCACCCCAAAATAAATTTTAAAGAAGATATATTTTATATAGGTGCTGCAGTATATGCAAACACAGCAATTCAGTGGCTGAAAAATAATAGATAAATTAGAGGCACGCATACAGCATATTTATCAGGAGCGTCTTTTGCTGTTTACAGCAAACATAGTAAACAAAGATAATGGGGACGGTTTTTAATGTCAGTCAGGTTTCCTGATAGTAAGGATAATCCCCGGTATCATATATTATCAATAAACCTTAAATAGTCTTTCATGTAGCTAACTTTCAAATAAATATACACTTCTATATAATTTTTGCAATTATCGGTACCATCTTGTATATGCATATTTATGATATAAATTTATCATTCCGTATATTGCGAAAATACGTACAATGCCCAAATGACATACGTTTTCTAAAGAACATTAAAAAAGTTTTAAAAAATATATATTGCCATCAATGTAATACTATGCTATAATTCCATCTAAAAATAAAAAACATGCTCATAACTTATTTTATAACAATTCATTTTACAGCATTTTTATTTATGCCATAGATAACTCGGGTTTATTTGCAATTATTCTATTGACATTTGCTAAAGAAATATTTGAAATTATTAATAATAATGTTCATAGCATGGCAAGGAGGAAACATGAATGGATTAACAGCTATAATGGTTGTGCTTTTGGGATTGACAATTGGAGATTTTGTATCTTACAAAACAAATGCAACACTCTCCACACTTTTTGTAACAGCAATCATTTTTATGGTAGCATTTTGGTTTGGGCTGCCTCCGACACTTTTCCAGGACTCTGGGTTGTTGGCAATGGGCTCATTGGTTCTTCCTATACTATTGGTTAATATGGGTTCTATGATCAGCATGAAAGAACTGCTTAAACAGTGGAAAACAGTGCTGATTGCGTTAGCTGCGGTAGTTGGTATAGGTATAGTTGTTTTTTTTGTCGGCACGCCTTTATTTGGAAAGGCAATGGCTGCAGCGGCAGCACCGCCTATAGCAGGGGGAGTTGTTGCAGCGCTTATAATGAGCGAAGCCGCACTTGCTAAAGGACTTGATGATGTGGCGGTATTTGTTACGTTGCTGCTTGTGACGCAAGCATTCTTTGGAACACCTGTGGCATCTTTTTGCCTTAAAAAAGAAGCAAAACGGGTGCTTGCCCTAAACGAAAGCTTAACATCAGGAAATGAAGCTGAAAAATTTGAGGACAAGCACCTTAAAAAATATATAATTCCGCCGCTGAAGAAAGAATTGCAAACTAACAATATACTGCTTGTAAAATTAGCTATAGTTGCAGTTTTAGCAGTTAAGGTTTCAAATCTTACCAATGGAGCCGTAAACTCGCTGATAGTATGTCTGATATTTGGAATAATTGCAAGAGAGATAGGTCTTGTTGACGAAGATTCTCTAACTACTGCAAACAGTCAGGGATTTATAATGCTTTGTGTAATGGCGGTTATTTTCGGCAACTTGTCAACCGCAACACCACAGATGCTTAAGTCATTAATAGTTCCTTTAGTTGCATGCTTGTTGCTGGGTGTTGTAGGATTCACTGTTTTTTCAACAATTGCGGGCAAACTCTTAGGTGAAGATAAATACATGGCAATAGCAATTGGTGCTACAGCATTGTTTGGTTTTCCCGGAACATATATATTGTCAAATGAGGTTGCAACTGCAACTGCTAAGAATGAAGAAGAGAAGAAATTAATTTTAAATGCAATACTTCCAAAGATGCTTATTGCAGGATTCGTAACTGTCTCCATAGCATCTGTAGTCCTGGCAGGCTTCATGGCCAAGCTTATATAACAGTAAAGAAAAAGACCGGTGCCATGCACCGGTTTATCATAATAATACATTTCAGGAGGGTAATATGAATATCAAGGAAGTATCTAAAAAATATGAGAAATATACTATTGACATGAGAAGAGAATTCCATATGAATCCGGAGCCCAGCATGCATGAGGTAATGACTGCTCACAGGATAAAAGAGGAATTGGATAAAATGGGTGTACCATATATATCAATAGGAGATTCAGGAGTGGTTGGAACAATTCAGGGCAGGAGCAAAGGCAAGACAATTGCACTTAGGGCTGATATAGATGCACTTGAAGTTAAGGAAGCTCGGGATGTATCCTATAAGTCAAAAAACGAGGGCTTAATGCATGCTTGCGGGCATGATGCTCACGGAGCAATGCTGTTAGGGGCTGCTCAGGTATTAAATGAAATTAAGGATAAATTTGACGGAACGGTTAAGCTTATATTTCAGCCGGGAGAGGAAACAGCTCAGGGAGCCAAGGCAATGATTAAGGGCGGAGCGCTTGACGGAGTTGATGAAGTATTTGGAATGCATGTCATGGGCAATGTTCCAACCGGGAAGATAGCTGTAGGCGGGGGGCCACGGATGGCATCTGCAGATATGTTTAAGATCAGTGTAAAAGGTGTTGGCGGACACGGTTCCATGCCCAACCTGGGTGTAGATGCCGTTGTAGCCGCTTCTGCAATAGTGATGAACCTTCAGACACTGGTAAGCAGGGAAATATCTCCCATGGAAAGTGTGGTTGTTAGTGTAGGCAAACTAATAGCGGGAACAAGATTTAATGTAATAGCTGACGAAGCAGTTATGGAAGGAACTACAAGGTGCTTTAGCTACGAAATCAGAAAACAGCTTCCGGAAATGATGGAAAGAGTTGTTAAATCAACGGCAGCAAGCTATAGGGCAGAAGCAGAGCTAAAATACAGCTTTTTGACAGCACCATTAATCAATAATGAAGAATCATCAGAAAGAGCTAAAAAATCAGTGGAAAAAATCATGTCAAAAGATGCTTTGATAGAATTTGATAAAACTCCCGGCGGAGAAGACTTTTCCGAATATCTGGAACTTGTTCCCGGTACATTTGCAATTGTGGGAACAGCCAGTAAAGAAAAAGACACATGCTACACCAATCATCATCCGATGTTTGACGTGGATGAGGACATGCTGGTAAACGGAGTAGCTCTGCACGCTCAGTATGCTTATGATTTTTTAATGAATTAGCAAAGTTGTAAAGTCCGTTAATTAAAAAAATAATTCCGTATATTGACAATATGGTATGTATGTGTTATCATTGTCAAAATACTTCCTTATCAAGAGTGGTGGAGGGACGAGGCCCAATGAAACCCGGCAGCCTGATTATTCAAGGTGCCAATTCCCGCGGATTTCCGAAAGATGAGGCTAAATAGATTTTAGGAACCTCTTCTGTATGGAAGAGGTTTATTTTTCTATATTTGACAGGGAGTAAATAATAGAAAGGAAACATAAATTATATGAAGAAATGGTTGTTTACATCTGAATCAGTTACCGAGGGTCATCCGGATAAAATGTGTGACCAGATTTCAGATGGAATTTTGGATGCTATTTTAGAAAAGGATCCAAATGGAAGAGTTGCCTGTGAAACAATTACTAAAACAGGATTTGTGCTTGTTGCAGGAGAAATCAGCACCAACTGCTATATTGATATTCCCAAAATAGTAAGAAATACTATTCACAACATCGGATATGACAATGCAGAGTATGGTTTTGATTACAAGACATGCGCAGTGTTTACATCTATCGAAGAACAGTCCGGAGATATTGCAATGGGTGTAAATGAGGCTGATGAATTCAAAAATGGTCAAAAGGACGCAAATGATTTGATAGGAGCCGGAGACCAGGGTATGATGTTTGGCTTTGCGTGCAATGAAACACCTGAATTGATGCCGATGCCCATATCGTTAGCCCATAAGCTCTCACAAAAGCTTACAGAGGTTAGGAAAAACAAGGTGGTTAACTATCTGAGACCTGACGGCAAAACTCAGGTTACTGTGGAATACCATGACAACAAGCCTGCAAGAATAGATACAATTGTAATATCAACTCAGCACAATCCTGAGGTTGACAGAACCACAATTGAAAAAGATTTACTGGAGTATGTTGTTAAAACAACTGTTCCTGCGGAATTACTGGATGAAGATACAAAATATTTCATCAATCCCACAGGAAGATTTGTTATAGGAGGACCTCAGGGAGACTCAGGTCTTACCGGAAGAAAAATAATTGTAGATACTTACGGCGGATATGCAAGACACGGCGGCGGAGCTTTCTCAGGAAAGGATCCGACTAAGGTTGACCGTTCTGCTGCATATGCTGCAAGGCATATTGCAAAAAATATTGTTGCGGCAGGGCTGGCTGACAAATGTGAGGTTGAGCTTGCTTATGCAATTGGTGTTGCCAAACCTGTTTCAATAATGGTTGATACCTTTGGAACAAATAGAATTGCCGATGAAAAAATAGAGAGGGCAATTGCCGAAAACTTTGATTTAAGACCTGCGGCAATCATTGAAAGATTTAATCTGAGAAGACCTATTTACCAACAGCTTGCCGCCTACGGGCACTTCGGGAGAGACGACCTGGATCTTCCATGGGAAAAGACAGACAAGGCTGAAGTATTAAAGAAATATTTATAAAAAAATTAGGAGGGGATGGTTCTTGCCGGACTAACAGATCAGGCAAGACATCTCCTCCTGTTATTTGGAGAAGCATATGCTTGACAGAAGTTCGGGAATACTTATGCCGGTCAGTTCACTTCCGTCTAAATACGGAATAGGAACATTTGGCAGAGAAGCATACAACTTTATAGACTTTCTCCATGAAGCAGGGCAAAAGTACTGGCAGATGCTGCCTCTGGGACCTGTTTCCTACGGAGATTCACCATATTCACCATTTTCCGCTTTTGCCGGTAATCCCTGTTACATTGATTTGGAAAGTCTTATTGAAGAAGGATTTTTATCTCTTGATGACTGCGAGGCTCTGAACATTGGTGATGAATATGTTGATTACGAAAAGCAGTTTGATTTCAGGTATGAAATACTACATAAGGCATTTCTAAACTGTAAATCAGAATATTCGGATAAAATAAATATATTCAGGGCAAACAACCAATGGGTTGAAGACTATGGTTTGTTTATGGCATTAAAATATCACTTCAGTCAATTGCCCTGGTTTGAATGGGATGTGGAGATTTCAAACAGAAATGAACCGGCACTTGGAAAATACAAAGCACGGTTTAAGGGAGAAGTGCAGTTCTGGATTTTTCTTCAGTGCGTATTCTTTGAGCAATATGGCAAATTAAAAGATTATGCTCATAAAAGGGGTATATCCATAATAGGAGATATTCCCATTTATGCTGCAAAGGACAGCGTTGAAGCCTGGGCTGAAAGAAAGCTGTTTCAGGTTGATGAAAATATGCACATTTCCATGGAAGCAGGTGTTCCGCCGGACTTGTTTTCAGATGCCGGTCAGCTTTGGGGAAATCCTGTATACAACTGGGGATATCTTAAAGAAACTTCCTATGAATGGTGGATAAAAAGATTAAAATTGTCCTTCGGCATTTATGATATAGTCCGTATAGACCATTTCAGAGGGCTGGATGAATTTTGGGCAGTACCTGCAGGCTCTGAAAATGCGGTAGCAGGGAAATGGATGCCCGCATATGGGAAAGAGTTGTTTGAACAGGCAATAAAAAAGTTGGGAAAGCTGAATATTATCGCCGAGGATTTGGGAATTATTACGGACAGCGTTATAAAGCTGAAAAATGAGCTTGGTTTTCCCGGAATGAAGGTTCTCCAGTTTGCATTTGACGGAAATCCCTTAAATCCGTATCTTCCCGAGAGCCATGAGGAAAATTCTGTTGCTTACACAGGAACCCATGATAATGACACCATTAAGGGATGGCTTGAGAAGTTAAACAACGAAGCAAGGAATTATGTTTTTAACGTTCTGGAGATAAATCCAGAAAAATATACAGATAATGACATTATTTACGCACTGATCAGCAAGGTACTAAGCAGCAATTCAAAATTAGCAGTCATACCCTTGCAGGACTATCTGTGCCTTGGTTCGCAAGCAAGAATAAACACACCCTCCACACCAGAAGGAAACTGGACGTGGAGAGTTAAAAAAGAAATGTTCACTGATAAACTAATAACTAAAATCAGAGAGATGACAGCAAAGAGCAGCAGAATATTACCTTAATACTTTTTCCGGTCTGGCAGACTGATTTTGCGAAAAACACAGATATTGACCTTTGATTTCCAAAGCATAGTAATGACCATTTATGTTGTAGAACAGAAGACGACTCAAACCATTCTGTGGATTATACTGCAAGGGTGATGCTTTTTCTTTATCTATTGAGCACAGATAGACTGTAAACTTTTTTTTATCGTTCTCATACATATCCATACGGTATTCCCTCTTAAAGTCTTTTTTCGTAAAATCAACCCTGTCAAAAGGAATTGGCAGAGCGAATCCTAAAGACGAGTTACTTTCTTCCACACCCAATGGCATAAACCTGACTATGGTATTATCAAGAAAAAAGGTACTACCAGATAACTGTCTAAATTATCTGGTAGTACCTAATTAAGGAATCCTGTTGTCATCATAATTTTGCTCATAAGAAATGTTATGCTAATAATTTTTTTGTCTTATATAGATTATATTTACATTCTTTTCGTATATACGAACATCTTTTTCGCTGAATTCTTGTGGCAAATCATCCAAAAATCCCAATTTTCTCATTTGGTCTAAAATTTTTTTGAATTGTACAAAATTAAATATTTCCCACTGTCCAGGTTGAAGCTGTTTCCTGTGCTGTTATCACTGTATTGTTTTATGGTTTCTTTAAAGTTTAATGTTACAGTCTCGTCTGACATATTGACTGCTATCGCTATTTTATTGTCATTGTCATATCGTTCAAAGGCAAATACTTTGGTGTCATGAATCAAGCATCTGTATTTTCCTTCTGCAAACAGCGGGTTTTTCCTCAGTTTGGACAGAGCTTTGTAGTGGTTTAGAATTTCGGTGTTTTCCTTTTCCCAGGGGAAACACTGTCTGTTGAATGGGTCTTCAAAGCCTTCGACTCCTGCCTCATCACCGTAATAAACGCAGGGAATACCCGGAAGTGTGAATTGCAGTAAGCTTGCAATTTTAAGCAGGTGTATACCCTCTTTTAGTTCATTGATGTCTAATTTATATGTGGCTCTTTCATCTTTTTTTTCGGGGATTTCATTACAGCCTAAGACAGTGAGGATTCTTTCGGTATCGTGGGTTCCCAGTATGTTCATCAGGCAGTTCACAGCCTGGGGCGGATATTTTTCTGTTATAAAATTCATTGTGCTGTGTAACAGTTCGCAATCCGCGGTTTTTACGTAATCAATTATGGCGGTTCTTAAGGGATAATTGATTACTGAATCAAGCTGTTTTCCGCAGAAATACTCTTTTAATTTGCCATAGGAAAACTTATTTGCAGCATCCTCCCAGACTTCTCCCACCAGGTATGCTTCAGTATCCTGTTCCTTAACTGCCAGGCGGATTTTTTCTATAAAATTATTGGGCAGCTCGTCAGCAACATCCAGGCGCCAGCCCATGATTCCTCTTTTCTGCCAGTATTTCAGCACTCCACTTTCTCCGGCTATGAAATCCACGTAATCACGGCAGTCCTTGTCAACTGCCGGAAGGGTCTTTATACCCCACCAGCATGCATAATCATCCCTCCATTTATTAAAGATATACCAGCTGTAATAAGGGGAGCTTTGGCTCTGGTATGCTCCGGTGGAATTATAATTCCCGTACCTGTTAAAATAAATGCTGTCAGCACCTGTGTGACTGAAAACACCATCCAGTATTATGCCTATCCCATAAGATTCTGCTTTTTTGCATAGTTCAATAAGTGCTTCTTCACCGCCAAACATCTCGTCAACAGCAAAGTAGTTTCCTGTGTCATACTTGTGGTTGGAAAAGGCATCAAATACCGGAGACAGATAAATTGCGATAACTCCCATGTCAGCAAGGTATGGAAGCTTGTCTTGTATACCATGGAGATTTCCTCCAAAGAAGTCATTGTTTTTTATTTCTCCTTCCTCATCCGGAAGGTAATCGGGGATTCCGCCCCAGTCTTCTCTTATTGTAATATCTCTGTTTTTCTTTAAGATTTTGTCTTTGTGAAACCTGTCAACAAATATTTGATATATTATTCCTCCCTTAATCCATCGGGGAGTTGTGTAATTTTCAGCATATGTTAAAAGTTCATAAGTCTGGGACTCCGTTTCTTCGTCTAAAATAAATTTATAATAGTATTGTCCGGGGTCCTTAATGGTGAAGGTACCTTTGTATAAATCATATGCTTTTTCTGTACCAATCCATTCGGTTGTGATTTCTTTGTATAGATGGTTTTCATAATCGTATCTTTTTTCAATCCGAATTACAGGTTTTTGCGTTAAGGTTCTTTTAACATATATTTTAAGCTCAATCTGCCGGTTAGTGCTGACTGCTCCCTGAGGATTCCTGAAAAAATCTGACTGACTGTCGAATATAAACATATTGGATCCTCCGTATTTATTTAATCAACTGATTTTATATTCCATATATTATCGGCATATTCTCTGACTGTTCTGTCGGCGGAAAAAAAGCCCGAACATGCAATGTTCATCAGGGATTTTTGATTCCAGGTTTTTTTGTTTTCAAAATACAGGTGAGATGCTTTGTCATGAACATCCAGGTAACTGTCAAAGTCAGCAAAGCACATGTATGGGTCTCCGACCTGTCCGTCCCCTAACAGGTACCTGCTCAGGGATTCAAAGGATTTGCCCTCGATGCCTTTGTTTAAGAAGTCGATTATTTTATGCAGCTTAAGGCTTTTCTGGTAATATTGTATGGAATAGTAGCCATGGTTCCATAAATTTTCAACCTCATCATCTCTCATACCAAACAAAAAGAAGTTTTCCTCTCCCACCTGATTTATTATTTCAATGTTTGCTCCGTCATATGTGCCTATTGTAAGGGCACCGTTAAGCATGAATTTCATGTTTCCTGTTCCGCTTGCTTCCTTGCCTGCCAGGGAAATCTGTTCGCTTAATTCTCCTGCAGGGATAATCAGCTCAGCCAATGAAACAGAATAATTTTCTAAAAATACAACATTGATGTATTCTTTTATGTGAGGATTTTTGTTAATATAATTGCTAAGGAGACATATCAGCTGTATGATTTCCTTTGCCCTGTGGTAACCGGGAGCTGCTTTTGCAGCAAATATAAAGGTTTCAGGAACAATTTCATCTATTTTTCCTTCATTTATGTCGATGATCAGGCTTATGATTCTCATGGCATTTAAAAGCTGCCTTTTGTATTCGTGGAGTCTTTTTGCCTGTATGTCAAATATGGAGTCCGGGTTTAATACTATGTTGTTATTTTTAAGAACATAATCTGCCAGCTTTTTTTTATTTGAATATTTTATATTATTCAGTTCATTAAGAACCGAATCATTAGTTACATATTTTTTTAAATCTGCCAGCTTTTCGAGATTTAGGTAATACTCCGGTCCCAGCAGTTCATCCAGGAGATTTTTAAGCTCCGGGTTTGCCTGATTAAGCCAGCGCCTGTGAGCTATTCCGTTTGTTATGTTTATAAATTTGTCAGGGGAATAGTCATAAAAGTTTTTAAAAACCGTTTGTTTAAGTATTTCGGTGTGAAGCTGTGCCACTCCGTTAACTTGATGGCTTCCGATTATGCAGAGGTTTGCCATGTTTACTTTGTTGTAGCCGAAAACAGACATTTGCACTGCCTTGTTGTAGTTTCCGTTATATTTTGATGTTGCCTCACATAAAAACCGTTTGTTTATTTCATCAATCAGCATGTATATTCTTGGAAGTTTTGTTTTTATTATATCCATATCAAAGGTTTCCAGGGCTTCTGTCAATACTGTGTGGTTTGTGTAGGAAACAGTGGTACACACAATTTCCCAGGCTTTTTCCCAGGCATAATGGTATTCATCCATAAAAATACGCATGAGTTCAGGTATTATGAGGGCAGGATGAGTATCATTAATATGTATTGACGCTTTTTCACCGAAATTGTCAAGGGTTTTGTATTGTTTAAAATGATTTTTAACAATATCCTGAGCAGAGGCAGAAACAAGAAAGTATTGCTGCTTCAATCTCAAAATTTTACCTTCGCTATGGTTGTCTGCCGGGTAAAGAACCTTTGATATTGCTTCACCCATGGCATCTTCGGACAATGCTCTTATGTAGTCTCCCTGGGAAAACAGATTCATATCGATGGAATGAAGGCTTCTTGATTCCCAAAGTCTAAGTTTACTTACGCCCTTGCTGCCATAGCCCGACAGGTACATATCATAGGGAATTGCTTCAATCTCTGTTGGATTGTCGTAATAGATATGCAATCCGTCATAAGCCCAGTTTTCCCTTATTGTACCGTCAAATTTTACTATTACTCTTTCATCGGTTCGGGGAACAAGCCATACATCAGAGGTTGTAAGCCAGTCATCAGGCAGCTCTGTCTGCCATCCGTCTATGATTTTTTGCTTAAAAAGACCAAATTCATATTTAATGGAATAACCTGTTGCCGGATAGCCCTGAGTTGCCAGAGAATCCATAAAACATGCCGCAAGTCTGCCAAGTCCTCCGTTGCCAAGACCAGGGTCTTTTTCAATTTCATATAGCTCTTCTAACGTGACGCCGTATTTTTTTAAGACTTCCGCTGCCTCATTTTCAATTTTTAAATTATATAAGTTGTTTCTGAGAGATTTACCTGTCAGAAATTCCATGCATATGTAGTACACTTGTTTTTGTTCGTTTTTTCTTGCCTTCCCGATAAATTCGTTTCTGTTGTCCCTGAGCATGTTTCTTATAACCACGGACAAAGCCCTGTATAGTTGATTAATATCGGCGCTTTTGGGTTCTATGTTCCAATAGCGTGAAATTTCTTCGTCAATAAGTGTATTGAGTAACTTTGAATTTATGTTTAATGTCATTGTGCGGCTCCTTATAGGTTTTTGTACAGTTCATAATATTTCTCTGCGGATTTTTCCCAGCTGAAGTCTACAGACATGACAGCTTTCACAAGCTTTTTGAAATCCTCCTTATTTGCATAAACCTGCAGTGCTCTTTTGACAGTGTCAGTCAGAGCCTTGGGAGATTGTTCATAAAAAGTAAAGCCGTTTCCTTCACCCAGACTGCAGTCCTTTATGGAATCTTTCAATCCGCCTGTTTCTCTTACAATAGGGACAGTACCGTAACGGGAAGCAATCATTTGTGCTATTCCACAGGGTTCGCTTATGGAGGGCATCAAGATGAAGTCCGCCCCGGCATATAATTTTTTTGCAAGGTCTGTGTTGAAATCAATCGTTACTGCTATCTTGTCATGGTAAACATCCTGAAGAGCTTTAAAGTGCAGCTCGTAGTTTCTGTCGCCCTTTCCTAAAATAATAAATTGAACTTTCTCTTTCAATATGTCTTCAATTCCGTTAATGATTAAATCGAAGCCCTTGTGCCATACCAGCCGTGAAATTATCCCAATGACGGGAATGCTTTCATCCTGGGGAAGTCCTGTCATAAGCTGTAGATTTGATTTGTTCACATACTTGCCCTGAATATTGTCGAGGCTGTAATTTTCAAAAAGCGAATTATCTGTTGCAGGATTATAATAATCGGTGTCTATGCCGTTTAAAATTCCTCTTACTTTTGAAGCGTTTCTGTTTATAACGGAAGCAAGACCGTGGGCGTAATAGTCGTCAAAAATCTCTTTTGAGTAGCTTTCGCTGACAGTGCTTATAATATCAGAGGTTTCCATGGCACCCTTGAGAAAATTAATCGAACCGTTAAATTCAACTATTGATTTTTTGTCACCATAAAGTCCTAAAACATCTTCAGACATGTTTATATCAAACATTCCTTGATATTCAATGTTGTGGATTGTCAGAACGGTTTTTATGTTCCCGTAATTATTATAACCTGAAAAGTCGGTTTGCAGATAAACAGGTATCAGGGATGTCTGCCAGTCATTAACATGTATTATGTCAGGAAAAAAGTCAATCAAGGATAGTATTGACAGCACTGCTTTTGAAAAAAACCCAAACCTTTCTCCGTCATCAAAATGTCCGTAGCATTCGCCTCTTTTAAAGTAGTATTCATTATCAATAAAATAATATGTAACACCATTAACTTCCTTTTTAAATACTCCGCAATACTGCTTTCTCCAGGCAAGGGAAACCATGGTTTTACCAATGAATTCAAAACCGGTTCTGTCATAAATGTTTTGGTAAAGAGGAAGTATTATTCTTATGTCAATAGTATCTTTATATTTTTCTTTCATAGCTTTGGGAAGAGAACCTGCAACTTCTCCCAAGCCTCCTGTTGCAATGAAGGGAGCGGCTTCCGGTGCCGCAAAAAGTATTTTCATATTGAACTCCTTTATATAACTGAATATTTTTTTATGAAAAACGGGCAGTTTGAGTATCCCAGTAAAACCCTGTCTCTTGTAACCCGGGCATAGGTATCTGTTATAATTGAATCAAGCCTTGCGCCTTCTTCTATTACACCGTGCTGCATTATTATCGAATTTTTTACAACAGCATTTTTACCTATGGTGACTCCTCTGAATATAATGCTGTTTTCAACGGCTCCTTCTATTATACAGCCGCTGGCCAGCAGAGAATTTTTAACATTGGCATCCCTGCAATACTTTGTGGGCGCGGAATCCTTTGTCTTTGTGTAAATCGGACCTGTCTGGGAATAAAACAGACGTTGCTGGTTTTCCATGTTCAGTAAACCAAGGCTGTTGTCGTAGTAGCTTTGCAAGGAGTCTATATGAGCAAAATATCCTGTATATTCATAACCGTAAATTCTTAATGAATGGACTTTTTTTGCCAGTACATCAATGCTGAAGTCCTTGTAATTTCTTGCTATGGCATCATATATTATTGATTCCAGGAAGTCCTTGTTCATAACCCAGGTGTTTAATCCCACATTGTGCACACCACTTGTAATGGGATATACTAATATATCATCGGCTCTTTTACTGCTGTCAAATTCATATAGGATTTTATGTATGGAGTTACTTCTATTTAAATTAGCTGTAGTGTATACGGCGGTTATGTCCGAGTTTTTTTCTTCGTGATAGCGGATTACGTCTTTGTAATTTATGTTATATAGCATGTCGCAGTCGGACATTATTACATATTTTTCTTTGGAAGATGAAATATAATCAAGGACTCTTTTCAGTGCATCCAGTCTGCCTTGAAATAATCCGTGATTTTCCCCAAGTGCGTAGGGAGGGAATATGAGGATTCCGCCTTTTTTCCTTGATAGATCCCAGTCCTTGCCGGAGCCTACATGCTCCATCAGAGATCTGTAATTACTTTTTGTTATTATGCACATCTTATCTATTCCGGAGTTGACCATATTTGACAAGGTAAAGTCTACAAGCCTGTACCTCCCTCCAAAAGGTATTGCTGCTACAGAACGGTGAGAAGCCAGTTCCGTCATATTCCAATCCTGCATATCGGAAAATATAATTCCTAAAGCGTTCATTTCACACCTCCTGTGCGGACAATGCTTTCTCGTGGTATAACTGTAATATCGGGATTTTTATCTATCGGTGTGCCTACTTTAAGATTGGCTTCGATTATTACCGATTCGTCAATAATGGAATAGTTTATAACTGAATTTTCTCTGATTTGAACATCAGCCATTATGACGGAATCTTTTACCACCACATTTTCTTCTATTTTGACCCCGGAAAAGATTACTGAATTTTCAACAGAACCGAGTATTACTGCACCCTCTGATACAATTGAGTTTTTAACCGATGAATTGCTGCTTATGTATTGAGGGGGTCTTTCCGTATGTCTTGAATAAATAACCCAGTCTCCTGACAGATCAAGTCCGCTGTTTCCCAGTAAATCCATGTTTGCCTGCCACAGGGAATCAATGGTTCCCACGTCCTTCCAATATCCTTTAAATTCATAAGAGTACATTTTTTCTCCTGCACTTAGCATCAAAGGTATTACATCCTTTCCGAAGTCTCTTGTGGATTTTGGGTTTTTATTATCTATTTTCAGGTATTCCTTAAGCTTGTTCCAGTTAAATACATAAATTCCCATGGATGCCTTGGTGCTTCTGGGTTTCTTGGGTTTCTCTTCAAAGTCTGTGATTCGACCTTCATCATCTGAACTTAATATACCAAATCTTGAAGCTTCTCTTACAGGCACATCTATTACAGAAATTGTGCAGTCGGCAGATTTTTCTTTATGGAATTTTATCATCAGTGAATAGTCCATTTTGTATATATGGTCTCCTGAAAGAACAAGCACATATTCAGGGTTATACTGGTCTATAAAATCCATATTCTGATAAATAGCATTTGCGGTTCCCGAATACCATTCGGAATCTCCGACTCTCTGATAGGGCGGAAGTATTTGTATACCACCGTTCATCCTGTCCAGATCCCAGGATTTGCCGTCACCTATGTAAGAGTTTAATATAAGAGGCTGGTATTGCGTAAGTACACCTATTGTATCAAGACCGGAATTAACACAGTTTGACAGTGGAAAGTCAATTATTCTGTACTTGCCTCCATAGGGTACCGATGGTTTTGCTAATTTTTTTGTCAGTGCACCTAACCTGCTTCCCTGACCGCCTGCAAGAAGCATTACAACACATTCCTTTTTAGCTGATTTCATAAATTCTACCTCCCGTTTTGTTTTTATTGCAAACTTTATCTTTTTTTAATAAAATAATTGACAAAGGTGGTACTGTCAGTGAAATATGAGAATCATAGCCGTGGATCTGACCTTTTGACGAAGTAATAACTCCTGTGTTGCCTGAACCTGTACCTCCGAATTCCAGGGCGTCAGAATTAAATACTTCTGTATAGTTTCCCTCGTCAGCTCCAATTTTATAATTAAGCCTTTCAACCGGGGAGAAATTAATAACGGCAATTAATTCTTCTCTCTTTTTATTTATTCTTTTAAATGCAATTATGTTTTGTTCATAATCGTCACTGGATATCCACCTGAAGCCGTCCCACGAATAATCTATTTCCCAAAGCTCGGAATTGCTCAGATAAAATTCATTTAGGACTTTAATATATATGTTTAACTTTTTATGATATTCATAATTTAGCATAAACCATTCTACTTCTTTATTGTAATCCCATTCGGTGAACTGCCCGATTTCATATCCCATGAAATTCAGCTTTTTCCCCGGGTGTGCCATCATGAAACCCAGCAATACCCTTACATTTGCAAACTTTTCTTCATAGGATCCGGGCATTTTGTCAAGTATTGATTTTTTTCCATGAACCACTTCATCGTGGGACAGAGGCAGAATAAAATTTTCGCTGAATGCATAATGCAGTGAAAATGTAATGTTTTTATGCTTATATTTTCTGAAAAAAGGGTCTGTTTCCATGTACTCTAAAATATCGTTCATCCATCCCATATTCCATTTGAAATTAAAGCCAAGACCACCCAGGTATACGGGCTTTGTAACCATGGACCATGCTGTTGATTCTTCTGCAATCATCATTGTATCGGAATGAAGTTTGAATACTGTCTCATTCAGTTTTTTCAAGAAAGCAATGGCTTCAAGATTTTCATTGCCGCCGTAAATGTTGGGTGACCATTCGCCTTCTTTTTTGTCATAGTCCAGGTAAAGCATGGAGCTGACGGCATCTACCCTCAATCCGTCTGCATGGTATTCTTCAATCCAGAATATTGCATTTGAAATTAAAAAGGATTGTACCTCTGTTTTTCCGTAATCAAATTTGTGTGTACCCCACCCCTTGTTTTCTCTTAGCCAAGGTTCCTGGTATTCATAAAGACAGCTTCCGTCAAACATGTACAATCCCTGGGCATCCTTTGGGAAATGTGCAGGAACCCAGTCCAAAATTACTCCGATACCGTTTGCATGACATTCGTCTATGAGGTGCTTTAATTCATCCGGCTCACCTAAACGTTTAGTCGGAGCATAATACCCTGTTACCTGGTACCCCCAGGAACCATCATAGGGGTGTTCCATGACAGGCATCAGCTCAATATGAGTGAAGCCGTGGCTTTTAACGTGAGCTATGAGGCTTTCGGCAATTTCAGCATATGTATACAGACTTCCATCCTCTTTTCTTTTCCAGGATGTAAGGCTGAGTTCGTAAATATTTATTGGCAGTTCGTGTAAATTAACGGTTTTTTTATATTCCTGCCAATTTGAATCTCTCCATTTGTAAGTATTACCATCATATACAATTGAGGCGGTCTCTGTTTCTGTCTGGGATGAGAATGCATAGGGATCTGATTTAAACAGATCTTTGCCTTCTTTTGTGGTTATGAGATACTTATACAGTTCCCCGGATTGTATGGATGGTATGAATAACTCCCATATCTGACTGTTGACTTTTTTCATTGCGTAGGCAGGCTTTTTCTTCCACTGATTAAAGTCTCCTACGACGTGTATGCTTTTTGCATGTGGAGCCCATACTCTGAAGACTGTTCCTTCATCCAGAATATGTGAGCCCAGCAGCTTGTATGAATAGTAATTAGTTCCCTGATGAAATAAGTAAACAGGCAGTTCGTTGTTGGTTTTCATAAAGTGCTCCTTTTTAAGTTGTTGCAGATCGGGATAAATTATTATGTAACAGTAATAATGTGTTATCATTATCATGATGTATTATATTAATTATACCATCATATTATCTGAATGAAACGAAAATATGTAAAAATGCTTATATAATAAAAAATGTGGCAATCGGAAAATAGATCCTACCTAATTGGAGCTGTTTCCTAACGACCACATTTTAATTGACTTTATTTATTTTATTTAATTAAAACTTATTTTGCCAATATCTGTTGTTATTTCAATTTTAGTGTTTTTATTCCCATTTGACTCCGTTCTATTCTTTTGCATGAATTCTTTTATGACAGCTTCATAATCCGAATTATCCGGGACAGTAATATTAACATTTCCCACATTGGTCACTGCTTTTATGCTGTCTGCATCTTTTATATCCTTGATGTCTAAATTTATATTACCGGTATTTGTTACGAATTTTGATTTTTTATCGGCGGCATTGATTCCAAGTTTTATGTCTCCAACATTAGTAGAAAGATTGTAATTTCCTTGAGAGTTTGCCACAATGATATTTCCGACATTGTCGTTTATTTCAAACTTACCGTTAATATTTTTAATGTGGATATCTCCTACATTAAGTGAAATAATAATATTTGTTATGTTTTCCGGCACAGTAACTGTAAGATCAGTTGATATATTTTCATTTTCATGGGTTTTATCCTTGTAGGTTGTGTCTATATCAATTGACTTATTGCCTTTTTCAACGGTATACACAAAATCATTGATTAGCTGTTCAGACCTTTCCGCTGAACCTGATTCTGCAATGATACTTAGTTCTACCAAGGCGTCCTGTGATTTATGGGTGTCAATATATATTTGACCAACAGAGCTTTTTATATTAATGCTGCTTAGATTTTCTGCATCTACGGTGTGAGATTCTTGTCTCTCTGCCCTTGTTTTTTCTGTGGTGTGAATAATAGCCTCTGTAATTTTGTCAGAAATATCCTTGACCTTATCTTCATCTACCTCATTTATTGACGAGCATCCACTTAAGGATAAAACAACCAGTATTAACAATAAATTTACTGCCTTTTTCATAACTTCCCCCTTATAATTGAAATTTTTTATAAATTTATTTTCTTTTCTAAAAGGTAACCTGAACAAAGTGTTAATATTATGCTTTGTATTATGGATAAAGCATTTGCCGGCAACAGCATACGAAACCACTCTGATGCTGTGTACAGGTCTGAAAAAATAAATGAATTGTAGCTGGATGGCAAAGTATCCAGAATCCAGGATGACAAACGTGAAATTCCCCAGTTAAGAAGCAGGAATATTGCGAAGCTAAGGACGCCGCCAAACTTCATTTCTGAAAAGATACTTTTTCTTATGGTCATTGCAGTGTAAACAGTAGTAAAAAAGCTTATTAAGATTAAGAGTCCTGTCAGCGAAAAGGTAAGTATATGCCCTAAATTAATTCCCAAGTTTCCTGTCATCAAACGGTTTACCATATAAACAATGTCGTTGAAGTTAATATTAACTCCGGAAAGATAGTTAATATATGATCCGTTAATTAATATGAAGATGAAAAATATAAGCAGTATTGCAAGTCCTTCAATAACGGCGGTTATAAGCTTTGACACGATTATTTTGTAGCCGCTGTTTGGTGTCATGAACAGCATATACCCGGATTTTTTATTTATATCATCGCCGTACATTTTTATAACATCCACAGTGTATAAAATTGACATAACGGTTGGAAATAGAACCAGAAATATGGAACTTCCACCTATACCTTTTGTAAAAAGATATAAATCCAATACAACAGATGATATGAGTGTAATAAGAATTAATTTATATTTCTTTACGAATTCATATTTTATCAGATTAAACATTCCTAAAAACCTCCTTATAAATTCCCTCCACAGACATTCCATGTGCAGTTCTGAGTTCTTCCGAATCTCCAAAAAGCTCTATTTTGCCATCTTTTAGAAATATGACAGAATCAAGGATTTTTTCTATTTCACTGACTAAATGGGTTGATATTATCATTGTTTTGTTTTCATTGCAAGATCTGGTTATTAAATCCATTATTGTGTCCCTTGACAATACATCAACTCCATTCAGAGGTTCATCCAGCATATATAGTTCAACATCTCTTGAAAGTGCAAGAGCAACTTTCAACTTTCCGATTAATCCGGAGGATAATTTTGATATTCTGAATTCTGTATCAACATTTATTTCTTTCAACAAAGCATAAGCATTTTCCTGCTTAAAATCAGCATACATATCTGAATAAAACTTTACTGCATCACTTACCTTAAAGGAATCGTACAAAAAGTTTTCCGTAGGCATATATGAGATATTTCCTTTTGTTTTGTATGACAGAGGCTCATTTTCTAAGTAGGCTTCGCCGGATGTTTGCTTATGCAGTCCCGCAATTACCTTCATCAATGTTGTCTTCCCGCTTCCGTTAGGACCAAGGAGCCCGTAAATTCTCCCCTTTTCAAGGGTCAGGCTAACATTATCCAAGGCTGTCTTGTTATAGTATTTTTTGTTCAAATGTTCTAACCTTAATAATTCCAACTTATTCATTCCCTTCCTTATAATTATTTTCCATTTCTATAAATCTAATCATGTCTTCCTTTGTGTATCCTATTTGCATCATACCTTTTATGAAAGTATCTATTTGCTTTCTGGCCATTTCATATCTTAGCCGGTCGATTCTTTCCGATGTCTCTGTAATAAAAGTTCCAAGACCTCTTCGGGTAAACAGGATTTCTTCTGCTTCCATCTCCTTATAAACTCTCGCAACCGTATTAAAATTAATTCCCAGCCGGGCTGAAAAATCTCTTGAGGAAAGCATTCTTTCTCCGGGCTTAAGCTTTCCTGTTACTATGTCCTGTTTAATTTTTTCCATTACTTGTATATATATTGGGATATTATTGTTAAACTCCATATTTCACCTTCGCTTGTAATCACCAATTAGTATCATAGATAAATAGTATACTAATATATTAATTGTGTCAATATATAAATTATTAACAAATCGAAACAAATTTATACGTGATATTTAGTATATCCAACCAATTCTTGACGAAATTATTCCTTTATAGTAATATATTCAGGAAATGGGTGATAGAATGTTTGACTTAAGCAAAATAAATGATTGTCTTAATACTAAGGTAACAGGCAGAACCATAATACAATATGATACGTTAAATTCAACGTATTTAAAATCTAAAAATATATTTGGCACATGTCCTGACGGAGCAGTTATTTTAACCGAGAACCAAACAAAATGGAATGTCAGAATGGGTAAAGAATGGATATGTTGTCCTGATAAAAATATATATTTAAGTATAATTTTAAAGCCAAAAGCAAATAATCATTTAATATCAATATATGATGTTATAGGATGCTCTTCAATTTTCAGTGCTTTGAAAACCATGTACGGTACTGAACAGATTGAATGCAAAATTAAATGGCCAAATGATATTATTATAAATGGGAAGAAAGTTTCTTCGGTAGGCAGCAGCCTTGTGAACAAAAATAAAAAGGACATTGGAGTAATAATATC
>DHUT01000044.1:64196-67710 GCA_002409285.1 Firmicutes bacterium UBA5227
GTGCTACTTCATTACTTGTTGAAACATTTCAGGAAGCAGACAGGGAAAAACTTATCGCAGAAATACTAAATAATGTAGAAGAATATTATAGTGAGATGATCAGCGGAAAATCTGCGCTGAGTGCGGTGAACATTTTCAATGAAAATTCTGAGATTAACCATAAAGATATTGAAATAATAAAAAAAGGTAAAAAATCAAAAAATACAGTTCATGTTCAGGGTATTGATTCTGAAGGAGGCCTTGTGGTAATAAATGACAGAGGAAATGAAGAGATACTGATTGCGGGAGAAACAACATGCTTAAAATAGGCAATATTCAACTAATTTCGAATGTTATTCTTGCACCTATGGCGGGAGTGACGGACATTACATACAGAACCATATGCAAGGAAATGGGTGCAGGGCTTGTTTACACCGAAATGGTAAGTGCAAAGGGTCTGTATTATAAAGATGTAAAGACAAGTACCCTTATGAAAATAAATGAAAATAACCGACCTGTGTCTCTGCAGATATTTGGAAGTGAGCCTGAAATTATGGCTTATGTGGTTGAAAATTATATTAATGAAAGAAATGACATAGATATAATAGATATAAACATGGGATGCCCTACTCCCAAAATAGTAAAAAATGGTGATGGCAGTGCCTTGATGAAGGAACCAATGCTGGCCGGACAAATAGTCAATAAAATTAAAAAGGTTTCAAGTAAACCGGTAACAGTAAAAATAAGGTCAGGATGGGATTCAAACAGTATAAATGCTTCTGAATTTGCCAAGGTATTAGAATTAAACGGGGCTGATCTGGTTGCGGTTCATGGCAGGACAAGAGAACAATTTTATACAGGTAAAGCAGATTATGATGTAATTAAACAGGTAAAGGAAGCTGTCAGTATTCCTGTAGTTGGAAACGGTGATATTTACACACCTAAGGATGCTGTAAGAATGCTAAAAACCACAGGATGTGACGGGGTTATGGTTGCCAGGGGGATTTTAGGTAATCCGTGGCTTATAAAAAACATAGTAAAAATATTAAATAATGATTATAGCTTTTATGAGCCTGCTCCAATGGATAAAGTAGAAATGATTAAAAGGCATGCCTTAATGCTTGCCCAGGAAAGGGATGAAAGAGTAGCCGCATTGGAAATGCGTAAATTTGCAGCCTGGTATATGAAGGGTATGAAAAACTCTTCAGAAACAAGAAATAAAATAAATAAAATTACAAAAGCCACTGAATTATGCAATGTTTTAGACGAATATATAAGTAAGATTGAGGTTTGATTGAGTTGATTGAATTATATGATAAGAATTAACAAAAATCTTGACATTTCTGAGTTCCTTGTTTATAATATTCTAATTAATTAAAAGAATTGTCTCACAATTATCATAATATATCAAATCAATAATAGAATAAAATATGTATGCTTAAGCGGCATATAATGAAATGCATTAATTTGTAACAAGCAACATTATTAAAAGGAGCAATAATATGAAAAATAATGAAACTTTGATTACGGCAGAGGGTTTGGAAGAATTAAAAAATGAATTGGATTATTTAAAAGTTACCAAAAGGAAAGAGGTTTCCGAAAAAATAAAAGTAGCATTAGCTTTTGGGGATATAAGTGAAAATGCCGAATATGACGAAGCAAAAAATGAGCAGGCAAACGTTGAAGCAAGAATTGCAAAGCTTGAGCAAATGGTTAAAAATGCAAAAGTCATTAAAACCGGAAAACAAAAAGGAGTTGTCAGCATAGGCTCCAAGGTTACAATTAAGGACCTGGAATTTGACGAGACCATGGAATATGTAATAGTGGGTTCCGCCGAAGCAGATCCATTTAAGGGCAAAATATCAAATGTATCGCCCTTGGGAAAAGCATTGCTAGGTAAAAAAATAGGAGAAATAATTGAAGTTGCATCTCCTGCCGGTGATATGATAAAATATGAAATACTTACAGTATAAGTGTATATAAAATTCGCAACAAATGATAAGAATGATAAGGTGGTGTATTAGTTGAGTGAACAACAAACAGGAGACTTAAGGCGGGTAAGATTAGACAAATTAAACGAATTAATTAATGCTGGAAGAAATCCGTATAAAGAAACAAAGTACGAGGTAACATCAAGTACTCAGCACATAAAGGACAATTATGAAGACATGGAAGGAAAAACTGTTTCCATTGCCGGAAGAATAATGTCTAAAAGAGGACAGGGTAAGGTAGGGTTTTATGATATCCAGGATCATTCGGGCAAAATCCAAATGTTCGCTAAGAAGGATGTAATAGGTGAAGAAGAATATAAATGGCTTAAGACCTATGATATAGGTGATATTGTTGGTGTTGCCGGGGAAGTGTTTAAAACTCAGACGGGAGAAATTTCTGTAAAGGCAGCAGAGGTCAAACTTCTTTCAAAATCATTGCAGACTTTACCTGAAAAATTCCATGGACTAAAGGATACAGATTTAAGATACAGGCAAAGATATGTTGATCTTATAGTAAACCCTGAAATAAAAAACGTGTTTATAATGCGCAATAAAATTATAAGAGGAATTAGAGAATACCTGGACGGAGAAGGTTACCTGGAGGTAGAGACTCCCATACTCAGCCCAATAGCAGGAGGCGCTAACGCAAGACCATTTATAACACACCATAATACTCTTGACATTGATATGTATATGCGTATTGCCAATGAGCTTTTCTTAAAAAGGCTTGTGGTAGGCGGATTAGGCAATGGGGTTTATGAAATGGGAAAAATGTTCAGGAACGAAGGAATGGATGCAAACCATAACCCTGAATATACGGCAATGGAGGTTTATAAGCCATATGCAGATTTCAATGATATGATGACATTGACCGAAAATATAGTTGCTTACGTTGCTAAGAAAGCAAGGGGAACAACTAAGATAGAATTCCAAGGCAAGGTTATTGACTTTACTCCTCCGTGGAAAAGAGTGAAAATGCAGGATATGGTCAAGGAAGTAACAGGAATTGATTTTGACCAGATTAATACAGATGAAGAAGCAATTGAAATAGCAAGAAAGAAGGGTTTGGAAATTAAGCCCTTAATGACAAGAGGACATGTAATAAGTGAAATGTTTGAGGAGTTCTGTGAAGAATATTTAGATCAGCCAACATTTGTTACACACCACCCTGTTGAAATATCCCCTCTTGCAAAAAGGAACGCAGAGGATCCAAGATTTACTGACAGATTCGAAGCCTTTGCCAACACATGGGAAATTGCGAATGCGTTTTCTGAATTAAATGACCCTATCGACCAAAGAGGAAGATTTGAAGAACAGTTGAGACAAAAGGAAGCCGGAGATGACGAAGCACATATGATGGATAATGACTTCATCAATGCAATTGAAGTAGGGCTGCCTCCCACCGGAGGTCTTGGAATCGGTGTTGACAGAGTTATAATGCTCATAACCGACCAGCCTACAATCAGAGATATTATATTGTTCCCGACAATGAAACCGGTTGATTAATAAATAGATTCAAAGAAACATTCAGGAAAGGTACTTGT
>DHUT01000044.1:67978-69753 GCA_002409285.1 Firmicutes bacterium UBA5227
TCGTTATATGAGTGAATATTTTTGCCGTTATGGGTCATAATGTTCAATTAGGACTTGAAAATATCAGAGAACAAGCATATAATGATTGAATAATATAGTCCTTATGGGCGAAAATTCTCAATGAAATGGAGCGGAATATATGGAAATTAAGCGTGACAGTTATTTACAACAGTTGATTTCTTATCGTTTTGACGGATTGGTAAAGATCATTACGGGTATTCGTCGTTGCGGAAAATCCTATTTGCTCAAAAATATATACAGAGATTATCTGCTTCATAATGGAGTGAAAGGCGAGCAGATAATCACGATTGGGCTTGATCTTGCAAAAGATATTAAGTTCCGTAATCCGTTGCTTCTTTCTTCTTATGTGAGAGAAAAAGTCGAGGGAAGCAAAGAAGAATTTTATATTTTTGTTGATGAAATTCAGATGTCGGATGAGGTGGCTAATCCGTATAATGAGTACGGAAAAAAAATCACTTTTTATGATGCGTTAAATGATTTACGCAGTCTGTCAAATTTAGATGTGTATGTAACCGGCAGTAATTCAAAAATGCTTTCGAGTGATATTTTGACTGAATTTAGAGGAAGAAGTGATGAAATTCGTGTTCATCCTCTGAGCTTTGCTGAATATTATTCTATTGTCGGCGGAGATAAAAATGAAGCTTTTGATGATTATGCTTTTTATGGCGGTATGCCACTTGTTTTATCAAGACCGAATGACGCAGCTAAGATGAATTATCTCAAGTCTCTTTTTACAGAGGTATATATCAAAGACATTGTTGAACGAAAGAAGATAGAAAGGCAAGATGTGTTAGAGCAGATCTTAGACTTGCTTTGCTCATCAATTGGTTCATTGACGAACCCGACTAAAATAGCAGATACATTGAAGTCTAAGCATACTGCCGGGGTATCGGCAAATACTATTCGTGCATATATAGGACATTTGGAGGATGCTTTCTTATTTTCCGAGAGCAAGCGTTATGATGTAAAAGGAAAATCTTATTTTGATTCCCCAAATAAGTATTACAGCGAAGATATTGGTCTTAGAAATGCCCGTATCGGGTTCCGTCAGCAGGAAATGACACACATAATGGAGAACATTATATACAACGAACTTATAAACCGTCAGTTTTCCGTTGATGTGGGTGTTGTCTATGCAAGAACAGTTAATCAGAACGGCAATTCTGTTCGCACTCCGAGAGAGATTGATTTTGTTGTTACTTCAGGCGGTAAGAAAACATATATCCAGTCCGCTTATGCTATGCCTACTGAAGAAAAGATGGAGGCAGAGCTTCATCCGTTTGCTCTTACGGGTGACTCTTTTCCGAAGATTGTGGTGAGAAAAGATATTGGTAAGCGTTGGTATGATGAGAATGGTATTTTGAATATCGGTCTGACTGATTTCCTTTTGGATAAAGAGCTTATATAAAATAACAACTGCTGAATATGATAAGATTCCCCTTAAGCGTGCGTGGTACTGGCAGTATTGTTTGTATGTGCGAGGAAGTATAATATAGAAAATAATACCAGTTGACAGTGATGCTGCTCAGTGATAAACTAACAAAGTTGTCTGTTAAGACAAGACATTTTCTTAAAAATGTTTGAAAAAATATTTAAAAATAAATAAAAAAGTAGTTGACAACATCACTTGAATGTAGTAAACTAACAAAGCTGTCCCAAGGGACTGCAAGAACATTGACAATAAAACAGCATAAGAACCTTTGAGAGTTCTAATATAGAATATATAGAACAAAGAAAAGTAAAGAAAGACAAAG
>DHUT01000018.1:0-2793 GCA_002409285.1 Firmicutes bacterium UBA5227
GAGTCCTAACTGAACTCCTGTCAATGGACCTGCATAGGTAGGGTCTCCGTTTGTAACAGTTTCCGCAGCAAGACCTGCTGCTTCACCTTCGGCTGCTCCAAGTACAACTACTACATTTTCAGCACCATACTTTTCCGCAAACTCTTTAACCCTTTTTTGATTTTCCAAATCCATTGCGCCTGCACTAGTTCAGACGAAACATTCAGTAGATGAGAATACAACTTCTCCGCCGGCACTCTTAACACATTCTTCAATGGCAGGACCGGGTATTCCATCTCTGTCGCCTATTATAATGACTTTTTTACCATTTAATATGCTCATTTTATCCTCCTTAATTATTTTTGTCTTTCTATTTTAAATATACTTTTTTATCATTGCTTCTACATTTTCAGGAGTGGCATCCTCTTTAATTAATTCTTCAACCTTTTCTCCATCCTTGTAAACAGCAATTACAGGTAATCCAAGTACCTTTTGCCCTATGGCAACTCTTCTTGCTTTGGTTGTATTTAATTTTGTGAATTTTAATTTGTCACCGTATTTTTCTGACAATGCTTCCACATGAGGCATCAATGCTTCACAGGGAGCGCATCCGTCACCGAAAAAGTCAACTAATATATACCCTTCACCTTGCAATACTTCAGGTTCAAAAGTAGTTTTATCAAGAACTAACATTATATACCTCCTATAATGACTCTATATATTTTTCTGCCTGAACAGCAGCTATTGCACCGTCTGAAGCTGCAGTAACAACCTGTCGCAGACTCTTTACCCTGATATCTCCTGCCGCATAAACGCCGTCGATATTAGTCTTCATATTTTCATCAGTTACGACGTATCCTCTTTCGAGATTCAAAATACCTTCATACAATTTAGTCTTAGGTTCATAACCGATGAATACAAAAATACCAAATGTGCCATCGTCTTCGTCAGCTACTATCTCAGTTAATTCCCCGGTTTTAATATTTTCCAGAACCATTGAATTAACAATGCCGTCGCCTTTAATTTCTTTGACGACACTATCCCAGATGAAATTCATTTTAGGATTTGCAAAAGCTTTTTCCTGAATAGATTTTGCAGCTCTTAACTCATTTCTTCTGTGAATTAAAGAAACCTTCCTTGCAAACTTAGTCAGATACAAAGCTTCTTCCACTGCGGTATCTCCGCCTCCCACAACAAAGACCTCAAAGTCTTCAAAGAAAGCTCCGTCACAGGTTGCGCAGTAGGAAACACCCTTACCTGTAAAAATTTTCTCTCCGGGGCATCCTATTGGTTTAGATGTAGCTCCTCCGGCAATAATAACTGTCTTTCCAACATACTCACCTTTTTTACCTACAAGGACTTTTTCTTTGCCTTCAAGCTTAACCTCTACTATTTCGTCATAAACTTTTTCAGCACCGAAATGTTTTGCCTGCTCAGCCATTCTGTCTATCAATGTAGGTCCCGATTCACCCTCAAGGCATCCGGGATAATTTTCAACCTCCGATGTAAGCACTATTTGCCCACCATCTTTTTCTCTTTCAATTATCAATGTACTAAGCCTTGCTCTTCCTGCATATAAGCCTGCTGAAAGTCCTGCGGGTCCGGCACCGATAACTAAAACATCATATACCTTGCTCATCATACACCTCTTTTTTTTAAGCTGTTAATATTATATAATATATATACCGTATAGACAACTTTTAAACACTACTTTTCAAAAACTGTTTGTTCAGTAACTTCAGTCTCTAAAGCTTTAAGGGCTCTTGTCAACAGAGTTCTTCTTATATCTCTTTCCTCTTCAAGTGACAATGCCGGATTTCCCAGAGGATGTGGTATTGCTATAGTAGGAACTATTCTGTTAGCTCCGACTGTTAAGGAGATAGGAACTATTGTACACATGTGTACTACAGGAATTCCCGCCCTTTCAATTTCTTTTACCATTGTTGCACCGCAACGTGTACAGGTACCTCAGGTCGATGTCAGTATAACTGCATCCACTCCGTCAGCCACCAGTTCTTTAGCAAATTTTTCTGCAAATGCTTTTGCATTCTTAACTGCCGTACCGTTACCAACTGTAGTATAGAAATATCTGTGAAGACTTCCTATCTTTCCTTCCTTTTCAAATTCTCTTAAAACGTCAACCGGTAAAACTCTATCCGGATCTTCATTTGCATAAACAGGGTCATATCCGCCGTGTGCAGTCTGATATGTTTCTTCGGTTAAATCCATAACGCCTTCAATATCATATTTTCCGTACTTGGAAGCACTGGATGACTCAATGTGGTCAGGATTTCCTTTAGGAACAATACCGCCTGATGTTACCAAGGCAATTTTTGCTTTTGTTACATCCTTTACAGCCGGATTAGGTGCTACTCTGTCAAAGTCAGGCATTGGAAATTCTGTTACAAATTCCTTGTCTTTTAATTTGTTTAACAGCATTTTAACAGCTCTTTTTGAGCCTCTTTCCTTTTCAAAGAAGTTTACTCTCGTCCCATTTGGCATATAGCCTTCTTCAGCAGATGAGCCTATTTTTTCTCCTTTTGCCAGTTTAAGAGCCAGCGGAGCCATTTTCTTTACCGCATCTCTCATGCCTGCTGCTGAATTTTTCGTAGAAACAATATACAAACTGTTCTTGAACATATCAGCACCCGGATTTTCAATATACATACCTGTTAAAACAGGAATGTTCAGTTCATCCTTGACAGCCTGAGCAATTGTACCGCATGCAACACCATATCGTCCTGCATTGAAAGCCGGTCCTGCAATAAAAATATCAGGATTGTACTTTTTAACCATTTCAATAATAATTTTTTT
>DHUT01000018.1:3054-12254 GCA_002409285.1 Firmicutes bacterium UBA5227
GAAAGCTAATCCGGGACCTACGATGCCTTCTCTTACTTCAGCAGGAACGTGAGCCATTTCTTCTCCGCCTATGTTGGCAAAGAATTGATTAATATAATGAACAACCTTTAGCATTATTTTCTCCTCCTTCCTATCTTGCACTTAATTTATTGAAGCCCATTTCATTGGTAGCGCCGGTGATAACCTGAAGCTCAGCAGTAATACTTCCGTCAGCATGAAGACTTCCGTCAAATCCGCCTGCAATTATATCTGCAACTTCCGGATATCCTATTACCTTATCCATAGCCGGCAAATCTATAACCATATTGGCATTTCCGCCTGTAACAACGGCGTCTGCTTTTACATCTGCATCAGCCAATGACTGTGAAGTACCATCTCTTCCTGCATATTCATCAGTTATTAAAACAGTCTTTATACCTTTTGCTTCAATTTTCTTGCAGTTCATAATCAGATCCGTATCAGGATTGCCAAAACCTTCTTCGGAAACAACGACTCCATCAACACCCAAGTATTCAGCAAGCTTTGAGCTCCAGTTAGATGACCTTTCCTTGTCTGCAAGATATACATTTTCATTAGTAATAATAACGCCTACAAAGTTCAGGGTTTTTCCATGCTCATCAAATAAATCATAAATTACAGGGTTATTTAAATGATGGTATGTGGTGTTTTTATCACATGCAGACACACAGTTTCCGCTTGCTATTGCTCCATCCATAACTTCCGTAGGATAAATCAATGTTGGAACTATCTGTTTAGCATCAACACCATATACATATGTGTCATGCATAAGTCCCTGACTTTGCAGCATGCATACATAAGCTACTCTCGGCAATTCAGGATAAAGCTTAATCCCTTCAACCAGTGTTGGAGTTTCATAGGTATGAACTTCATCGGGAGTCAAGGCTCTCGCAAGCTCTCCAAGATATACAGCAACCTTGTATCCTGCAAATCTTAATGCCTTTTCATGTTCATGCTGTTTTAATCCATCAACAGGTTCGCATACCAATACCAAGTTATTTAGTTTGGAAAAAGGAGTATACTCTGCTCCGGGTCCGGTCATATCTATAATACCTTCCTGGAACCCAACTATTTTACCTGTTGTAACAACTGCGGCACCTTTTAGTACATTCGTTTTACCCGAACCCACAGTCTCCACCTTATTAATCGTGCCGGGGAATATGCCTCCGGGTCCTTCGACCTTAACTCTTGGTTCAATAACATCCTTTACAGGCATGATGCGGATACTTTCACCAGGTCTTGCCAATTCAACATCGGCTGATTTAAAATTTTGATCTTCCAGAATTAATGCTTTAACTTCATCTCTGTTAACATATAGTGTTCCATTTTCAACCTTAGATACTTCAGCAAACTGAATATCCTTAATAAAAACGTAGCCTAATTCTAACTTCAAAACTTTCACCTCCACAAATTTATATATTTAACGCACTTTTCAGCACTGTTAAATCAATTAGTTTAAAATCTTCCTTCATTTTTTCATTAATATTTTTTATTTTATTTAAATTGAATTTGTCAAAAGTCATTATTGAATTTTCTATTATTATAACCGAATTATAATTTAAATTACCCTTTATGTCTGAAATTATTACTGATTTATAAGGTGTTTCATTCGGCTTAATACTGCTTGATAAAGGGTGGGTCAGAAGCTCATATCCTTCGTGAACCTTGTCCCTTGTTTTAACAAGAACATCCCTGTAGGTTCCATCCAAAAACAATATGTCATAATCATCCTTATACTTGCTATATACCAACTCATTATTAGTTATAATCATTTTTTCACCTTGTATTTTTAAAATATACCAAACAGATATTTTTAGTTATGTATAAAACAACTCACTTTTGCTGCTATTGCAAGTTCTATCACAATTTTATCCGATCGCTCTCGCTCTAATAAAATTGGATTGCACTGCATAAGACCCATAAAAAAAGCAGAAAGCATAGAAAAAATATCCCGCCTTCTGCCCTGTTTCCAACCTGAGAGATTCCTCTTCTCTATAAGAGTTGCTCCTTCGGTGCTTTCGCTTTTCAGAGTTTTGTCAGCTCACGGTCCTTTTGCCTGAGATCATCATAATTACGCGGCTGGCATAATTACTTACTCCTTCGGCGCTGTTAATAACATAACAGTCTCTCCCGCAAACTTCATCCAGTATTTGTTTCACCTTAATTATATATAATAATAATTAATAAAGCAAGTATTATTTATTATTTTTTTTTATCGTTGGCAGATTTCGATGACGTTTCATTTATCCTTTTTTAACCACGTTTTCAAACACTGTTTTCCCTATGCCAAAATACTACCCAATTGTCAATCCCGGCACTTTTTTAATTAATTGATTTGATATTATTATAACATATATATTAGCAAAATCAATACAATTATTGCAAACATTATTTAAGAGGGCGTGTCCCCGATTAAATCATATCCGGGAAACCTAATTGCCTTAGTGCCTCGTACATTACTATGTTTACGGAGTTGGCAAGATTCAGAGATCTGGCGTGCATGTTGTCTATCATGGGGATTTTAATTCTTGAATCCATATATTCCTTATGAATGGAGTCAGGAAGTCCTGCGGTTTCTTTTCCAAACATTATATAACATTCGTCGGTATATTCTACATCCGTATAAAATCTGCTTTTTTCTTTAGTTGTTGAAATAAAAACTTTTTTATCGCCTATGGATTTTTTAAACTCTCCAAAGTTATCGTAATATGTTATTTTCACCAGATCCCAGTAATCAAGACCGGCTCTTTTAAGATATTTATCGCTTACTGAAAAACCCAGGGGTTTAATCAAATGGAGCCTGGAGCCTGTTGCCGCACAGGTTCTTGCAATGTTTCCTGTATTCTGGGGTATTTCAGGTTCAAACAAGACTATGTTTAAAGACATTTTTCCTCCTGTTATTACTATTATTAACTATTTTTTATTACTCACATACACAATATTAATTTTGGGATTCCTTACTATCGGTGGATGACAAATTATTCTTGCTTTCACTTTTATAATAATTGCATAAATTTTTTACAGAACATATTTCACATTTGGGATTCTGAGCAATGCAGGTTTGTCTGCCATGGGTTATTAACAGATGATGCATAAGGTGCCACTTATATTTTGGAAGCTTAGTCATCAGTTCATCCGATACCTTGTCCGCAGTAGTCCCCCGGGACAGCCCAATTCTCCTGGCAAGCCTGTACACATGGGTGTCAACAGGAAAAGCAGGTATGTTAAATGCCTCAACTAAAACTACCGATGCCGTCTTTCTTCCAACACCGGGCAAAGACATTAAGTCACCCATATTTCTGGGAACTTCTCCATCATACTTTTCCTTTAAAACTCTTACCATATTATAAATATTTTTTGACTTATTTTTGTAAATTCCTATTTTTTTTATTTTTTCCTCTATTTCTTCCTGCGTCAATTTTAAAAAGCTTTCCATGTCAGGATATTCCTTATACAAATCCTCAGTGACAGCATTAACGCTCTTATCCGTTGCCTGGGCACTGAGCATTGTAGAAACCAGCAATTGAAAAGGAGACCCGTAATTTAATCCACATTTGGCATCCGGGTATGATTTCTTCAGCAGTTCATAAACTTTTTCCATTTTAGTCATCAGATAACCTCCATAGTATGTCTTATGATTTCTACTCTTTCATCATTCTCAATAAAATCAATGATTTTCAAAATCACAGATTCGCACAGTGCTTTTTCATTTGAAACCACGGCTATTCCTATTAATGCCCTGTTCCACAAATCATTATACTCCACTTCAGCTACAGATACATTAAATCTTGATTTAATTCTTTCTATAATACTTTTTAATACATGCCTCTTTTCCTTTAAAGAGTTCGACTCATAGATTAAAAGTTCTATTTCGCAGCTTCCCACAATCATAGCTCTGCCTCCATCAGTTTAATGTATTCCTCTTTAACCTCATTATTTTCAAATTTCATTCTGTTAAGCAATGTTTTTTTTGAATCTATTTTGTTTAGCCTGAGGAGGCACCAGGCGGCATACATCTTAATCATATCAGAAGGATTTTTTAATTCATTTTCAACCAAATCATACATATTATCAAGTTTTAGGTTACCGATGGTTATCAGTGCGTTTCTTTTCCATATGTTTTTTCCCCTCCAGCTTCCTGCAAGATATCCGTATTTAGATGTAAATTCCTTATTATTCATCAGCATTAGCTCTTCTACATCTATTAAAAGGCTGCCGTAATCATGGCTTGGCTCTTTCTGTGAATTAATTATATTTTTAGGGCATACCAGCTGGCATACATCACAGCCATATATTTGATTTCTCATGTTTTTTCTGTATTCAAACGGAATGTAATTTTTTGTTTGCGTCAGATAAGAAATACATTTTTTTGAATTAATTCCGCCTTCCTTCAATATAGCACTGTTGGGGCAGTTTTTAATACATAAGTTGCATTCTCCGCAAATATCAATATTATTAATTTTGTTATCACAGTCTATATCCAAATCAGTAAGCAAGTATCCAAGGTTTATAAACGAGCCGAATTTTTCGTTAATTAAAAGCGAATTTTTCCCGTAACTGCCCAAGCCTGCATTCTTGCATATTTCACGATCCAAAAGTGGTGATGTATCAACACATATTTTATATTCAAAATATATTTCTTTTTTTATTTCTTCTGCAAGATTACTAAGAAGAATACCTAATTTTTTATGATAGTCTTCACCGTAGGAAGACACGCTTAATAGTCCCTTGGTACGGGTAACAAGCTTTCTATAGCCTTCTCCGTAAGGAAGTCCCACAGCAATAATACTCCTGCAATTTTGAAAGACGCTTCTCACATCAAGCCTCTTATTTATATCCGTTTCCTCAAATTCACTGTTATACCCAGACTTCACTCTGTTATACATAAATTCCCAAAGATATGAGTAATCTAAAACATCTGTAAAGCCTATGATTTCTATCCCTAAGGAATATGCTGCTTCTCTTATCTGTTCCTTCATATACATCTCTTTCCATAATCCGATACCTTTTTTAAAGCTTAAAAAATTATATCACCATTTTGTAACTTATTAAAGGTAATTTTTCATACCATGTTTTCCCATAGTATCAAGAGAACCTTCGGGTTACAGTTTTCGTCGGCTGTTAATAATACAAAAACATAGCATACATATTTAAAAAGCCTCCATAGGAGGCTTTTATTACTGAGTTTACTTATGTTTTCTTATTGCTTCCGCACCTTTTGCCATGGCTTCTTTATTCATTGGAACAAGGTGAGATTTTTCTTCTCCGAATACCTCTACAAAAGCCTTCAATGCTGATTCAAAATCAACTGTCTTTGTAACTTCAAGATATGCTCCAAGCATAACCATGTTAGCTACCTTACCACTTCCTGCTTCCATTGCAAGTTCATTTGCAGGGATGTAGTAAACTTTCAGGTCTTTTCTTTTCGGTTCAACATTAATCAAAGATTTATTGATTATTAATTTTCCTCCGGGTACCAGTTCATTTTCAAACTTTTCCAATGAAGGAAGGTTCATAACTATGGCAGATGTTCCATCTTTAGAAATAAGAGGAGAACCAACTTCTTCATCAGATACTATTACTGAACAGTTAGCTGTACCGCCTCTCATTTCAGGTCCGTAAGAAGGCATCCATGTTACATTTTTTCCTTCCATCATTCCGGCGTATGCCAGTATTTTACCGATTGCCATTATACCCTGACCACCGAATCCGGCCATTACTACCTTTTCTTCCATTTTATTTACCCTCCTCAAAATCTCTGAAATTTCCTAACGGATAATATGGAATCATATTATCTCTCAGCCAATCCAATGCTTTTGGCGGAGTAAGACCCCAGTTTGTAGGACAGCTTGACAGTACTTCAACTATTGCAAAGCCTTCACCCTTTAACTGACATTCAAATGCTCTTTTTATTGCTTTCTTTGCTTTTCTGATATTTGCAGGAGTATCTACAGATACCCTTTCAACAAATTTAGCTCCGTCTATTGTTGCAAGCATCTCTGCTATTCTGATAGGTTTTCCGCTCAGTGCTTCATCTCTTCCGAATGGTGAAGTAGTCGTTTTTTGCCCTACTAATGTTGTAGGAGCCATCTGTCCGCCTGTCATACCATATATTGCATTATTTACGAATATTGTAGTTATTTTTTCTCCTCTGTGAGCCGCATGTACTATTTCGGCAGTTCCTATGGAAGCTAAGTCACCATCTCCCTGGTAGGAAAATACCACTTTATCCGGATGAACTCTTTTAATACCCGTTGCAACAGCCGGAGCTCTTCCGTGAGCAGCTTCCTGCATATCACAGTTAAAATAATTATAAGCAAGTACTGAACATCCTACAGGAGCAACTCCGATTGCATCGCCTAACACTCCCAGTTCAACCAAAGATTCCGCAACCAACTTATGGATAACGCCATGAGTACATCCCGGACAGTAATGAAACGGAACATCTGTTAAGCCTCTTGATTTTTCATATACAATTGTCATTATCTTATACCTCCTGCTATTTTTTCAATATCTTCTAAAATATTTTGCGGAGTAGGTACAACACCGCCCTGAGTACCATTAAAATATACAGGTATTCTTCCTTCAGTTCCTATTTTAACGTCATCAATCATTTGTCCGGCACTCATTTCTACCGTAAGTATTCCTTTTGCGTTATTTCCGATTTTCTTGAATATTTCATATGGGAACGGCCATATAGTTATTGGTCTTATCATTCCGACTTTTATGCCTTTTTCCTGTGCTTTTTTAACAGCTGATTTAACTATTCTTGAAGTAGTTCCGTATGCAACTACCACAACCTCGGCATCTTCTAATCCGAATGCTTCATATAACACTTCGTTTTCTTCCATTAATTTATATTTTTTCTCCAGATTTTTATTGTGAACCTGAAGAGCGTCAGCCTGAAGATACAATGAGTTAACAACATTTGGTTTTCTCTTTTCGCCTGTTCCGGTTGTAGCCCAGTCTTTAGCAGGTAAATCTATGGGTGCCGGTTCTTTAAATTCAACAGCTTCCATTACCTGACCAATCATACCGTCTGCAGCTATCAGCACAGGGTTTCTGTAGTAATCTGCTTTATCAAATGCCAGCATTACATAGTCAACTATTTCCTGAACACTTGCAGGTGCATAGCATAATGTTCTGTAGTCGCCGTTTCCGCCGCCTCTGGTTGACTGGAAATAATCAGCCTGACTTGGCTGTATGCTTCCAAGACCGGGACCCCCTCTCATCATGTTAACTATAACGCATGGAATTTCAGCTCCTGCGGCATAAGTAATACCTTCCTGTTTCAAAGAAATTCCGGGGCTTGAAGATGCAGTCATACATCTTGCACCTGCTCCTCCTGCACCGTAAACCATATTTATGGCAGAGACTTCGCTTTCTGCCTGTAAAAATACCCCGCCTGCTTCCGGCAGCGCTTTTGACATATATTCCGGGATTTCACTTGATGGGGTTATTGGATAACCGAAAAAATATTTACAGCCTGCTTTTATGGCAGCAGCACCGACAGCTTCATTACCTTTCATTAAAACCTTAGACATATTAACCTCCTAATATTATAATCTTTCTACTTTAATTACTGAATCAGGACACATAATTGCACAGCTTCCGCAGGCAATACATTTTTCCTGGTCAATTACATGAGCAGGGCTGTATCCTTTTCCGTTGATTTTTTCTTTATTTAGCTCAATTATTTTTACCGGACAAACTGTTACACACAATTCGCAGCCCTTACATGCGTCTTCATTAAATGTTACCTTACCCTTTGCCATTATAATACCTCCATTCTTAACTCATCCATTCTTCCCTCATATAAAGATTTATGGGGAACAACTTTTCTAATATTTCTTCATTCTTTATATTTTCAGCCGTCTCTTTAATAACAGCTTCATATCTTATGGGAATATCTGTTTCCCAGGATACCTTTTTAGTAAGTTCATGACCAAATTCAACATCTTCAACCTTTGTATCTTTAAGCATATGCGTATTATTCACTAATCCCGTAACCTTCAGCTTTGACGTTGCTTCAATAATCTTCAGATATTTAATCGCCCCTTCACAGGTGCTTGTTTCAGGTCTGTTACCATTGATTACAAAAAACATATCGTATTCAACATTTTTAATTTGTTCCGCATATCTTGCAAGAACTCTGGCTCCTACCGGATCTCCCCCCACATCAAGAATTGACCTTTCGTTTGGATTTAATATAACTCCCGTCATTTCAGCCGGAAGTGCCGGAATATCAATAGCTGTGTTTTTTATACTTGAATCAAACACTTTAACTCCGATCTTTTCTAAAAATTCTCTTCTTTCTCTGGATCTGAAATAAGGATTTACTATATCCAAATCGGCAATACTTACATTTTCATACTTTTCTTTCATTTTTACAGCATAGTTAACTGAAAATTCAGATTTGCCGCTGCCGTAGTGTCCAATTACTATTACCAGTCTTTTATCAAGCATATTATCCCTCCCTTCAAGCTTATATGCTATTTGTATTCCTTTGCTGCTTCTTTTATGTTTAAAACCCTTAAGCCTCCCTGTGCCAAGGCCAGAAGTTCGTCTTCGCCGGGATATACTATTACTTCGGCAATAAATTTAACTTTCTTTTCTATCATTTCCACAAATTTTTTATCATAAGCAATTCCGCCGGTTATAAGTATTGCATCCACTTTGCCGTCAAGAACGACCGCATATTCACCTATAGTCTTTGCTACCTGGTATGCCATTGCTTCATATATCAGTTTTGCCTTTTCATCTCCGGCCGCAGCCCTTTCGCTTACTTCCTTTGCATTGTTAGTTCCTAAAAGTGCACTTAATCCGCCCTTACCAGCTATCATTTTTTTGATATCTGCTTCTGTATACTTTCCGGAAAAACATACGTTAACTAATTGTTCTGCAGGCAGTGAACCTGATCTCTCAGGAGTAAAGGGACCTTCACCATTTAATGCGTTATTTACATCAATTACTCTGCCCTTCTTATGAGCGCCGACAGAAATTCCACCGCCTAAATGGGTTACAATAAAATTCATTTCTTCGTATTTTTTACCGAATTTTTCCGCCGCCGCTCTTCTTGCAACAGCTTTTTGATTAAGTGCATGCCATACGCTTACTCTTTCAAAAGCAGGGTGACCGCATATTCTTGCAACATCCTCTAACTCATCCACAACAACAGGGTC
>DHUT01000018.1:12462-24391 GCA_002409285.1 Firmicutes bacterium UBA5227
CCCAGGTTGGAAGCATGTTCTCCTCTGGGGTTTGTTTTTATATCCTCAACCATTTTATCATTTACCGCATAGGTTCCGCCTTCAATAGGCTTTAAGAGTCCGCCTCTTCCTATTGCTGCGTTTAGAGAATTAAGAGCTATATTATTTTCTTTTAATGCATCAATAATTAGCTTTTTTCTGAATTCAAACTGGTCAGCCACTCTTTCAAACTTGGCTAATTCTTCATTAGAGTGCCTCAACGTTGTTTCAAATACAGATTTTTCATCTTCAAATACTGCAATTTTAGTGGAAGTGCTTCCCGGATTTATAATTAATTGTCTCATCTTACTCTTTACTCTCCTTTAAAATGCGAAGCTAATATAGAAAGTGCAATCGAATTTAATTTTGCTTTATCAGAATCAGCTCTCGAAGTCAACACTATAGGAGCCTTTGCTCCCAGAATTATTCCTGCGTTATCTGCATTTGCCAGATATGTCAGAGCTTTGTACAAAACATTTCCTGCTTCTATGTTTGGCATCAGCAATATGTCCGCATCGCCTGCAACCTTGCCCTTAATACCCTTTAGCTCTGAAGCCTCTTTTGATATTGCATTATCCAGAGCATAAGGACCTTCTACTATACAGCCTTTCATTTTCCCATCGGTCTGCATATGCATCAGCTCTGCCGCATCTAACGTAGCCTGCATTTTGGGATTTATTTTTTCTTTAGCGCAAATTACCGCAACCTTAGGAATTTCTGCTCCTAAAGCACGACTTAATTCTACGGCATTTTCTACAATTTGTCTTTTTTCATCTGCATCAGGGGCAATACTCATAGCGGCATCTGTTACAATAAAAAGCTTGTGATATGTATCTACCGAAAAAACGGCTGCATGACTCAGAATATTACCTGTTCTCAAACCTATTTCCTTATCAAGGACGGCTTTTAAAATAATTGATGTATCGATTAAACCTTTCATTACTATTTGTGCATGCCCGCTGCTTACAAGAGAAACCGCCCTCCTGCAGGCAGAAGAACCATCCTTATCATCAATTATTTCAATATTGCTTAAATCAAAATCAATATCCCCGGAGATATCTAAAATTTTCTCTTTGTCACCTACTAATATAGGCTCACATATTCCCTCATTCACAGCAGCTTTTATTGCTTTTAGAACATCATCATCCTGTGCAAATGCCACAGCTATTTTTTTAGGTCCCGAGATTCGGGAACAATCCTGAGCATATTTTATTATTTCTTCAAAGTTCTTCACATTATCACCTCCATAAATATTATATAAAGCAAATTCCGTGCCAAATTTTAATTTTTTAATAAAAAAGAACAATCATTGAAATTTAAAGGATTGTTCTTTTATTTTGTTTTTCAAATGTTAAAAATTAAATACTTTGCATTGTTTTGCTTGCATAATTTTGCAAAGCATTTTAATTTTGCAAAATTATGCAAAGCTATGAAATTTCAAATTTCTCCAGCTTATAGTACAGTGACCTCAGAGATATGCCAAGTACTCTTGCAGTTTCAGTCTTATTTTTTCCCAATTTATTATATACCTCTTTAATGTAGCCTGATTCGGTTTTTTCAATTATCTTACTTAGCTCAACTAATTCTTCTTCTTCTGCCGGTATATAATTTACATACTGTGGTTTTTTTGCGGAAACCAATTGAGGAAGGTGCTCAGTTTTAATTATCCTTTCATTTATGTTCATATTAATTATTGAACGTCCTACTATATTCTCAAGTTCTCTTACGTTACCCGGCCAATCATAGCTTAACAAAGTATTTAACGCATCCTCTGATATATCCAATATATGCCTTCCATATTCATTATTGAACTTAACTATGAAATTCCTGATAAGAAGAGGAATATCCTCTTTTCTTTCTCTTAAAGGCGGAATAATGATCGGAAGAATATTTAAGCGGTAAAACAAGTCTTCCCTGAACGTGCCTTCCCTCACAGCTTTTGAAAGGTTGGCATTTGTGGCAGCAATAAACCTTACATCCACAGAAATCGGATGATTGCTGCCTACCCTCATTATTTCTTTTTCCTGCAAAACTCTGAGAAGCTTTGCCTGTGTGTTCATGCTTACCTCAGATATTTCATCCAAAAATATTGTTCCCTTATCTGCTTCCTCAAACAGTCCTTTTTTACCGCCCTTCAAAGCACCGGTAAAGGAGCCTTCTTCATATCCGAAAAGTTCGCTTTCCAATAATGAATTTGATAATGCTGCACAGTTTACTCTTACGAAATTATTTCCCGACCTTTTACTTTGAGCGTGAATGGAGTTTGCAAACAGTTCTTTACCTGTACCGCTTTCACCTTTTAATAAAACCGTTGCAGGAACTTTTGCAGCCTTTTCAATCATTTTTTTAACTTCCAGTATTGAATCAGATTCACCTATTATATCTTCAGGCTTATATTTATTAGTAAGTTCTCTTAACCTTTTTTCCGCCTTATTTAATTTGTCAGTCAAATCCTTTATACCGGATATATCGTGAAGAACAGCTACGCTTCCCCTCATAACTCCATTTACCATAATAGGTGCAGCCTGAGCAACGACAGTCTTACCACTTGGCCTTATTTTAAGCTTAGTATTTTCAACCGGCTTTTTAGTTGTAAGCACCTTCATATGGAGACTTTCCCCATCCTCAATATCAAATAAGGCATTTTTCCCAATGATTTCATCAGCTTCAAGACCGGTTATTTTTGTATAAGCCGGATTTACAAGGATATGCTCGCCCCTGTCATTAACAACACTTATAGCATCTTGTGCAGCAAGCAGCACTGCTTCAAGCATTCCCTGATAGTCCAGTTTGTTTATTTTCAAATATATATTTTCCATATCCGCTCCGTTACTCTTCTGTTGTTTCCGGTTCGATTGGAGATTCCGTTATTTCAATCCCTATTGATCCCTGCAAAAGAGCAATGCTTATGCTGCTGTCAGCCGGTGTTTCGGTGCTGCATTCCATATTTACATTATTTAAGCCTGCAACCGCTGAGCTTAAGTCAGATGTAAGTATCAGATCATTTTTATTCAGCTGATTTACAGCACTTGAAGGTCCCGTCACCACCACGGTTATTTCTGCTTCAGGATCCTGCAAGCTAACTTCGCTGCCTTCCTTTAAATTGGTAAATTGAATATCGGATGCTTCCAAAACAAACTCTTTTTCGACAATCTTTTCAATTGAGGCATTTACAACAGGAATATTAGCCAGATCCATAATAATCAGCTCATCCGTATCCAAAATTTGCGTTGGAGCCAAAATATTGTTAAAGGCTCCTGATATGTCAAGCTCTGCAAGCTTTAACTCGGTCACTGTATCCAATATGTCCTTCCTTGCGGCAATTCTCACCTTATCAGGCTTTACGGTAACATCCGTAAGCTGGTAGCCTTCCTCAGGATTACCTGTAATTTCAGGAACAAGCTTTACATACTTAGTCGGATAAACAGGAACAGTTACCTTAACATTTTCAACAGGTGATGACATAAATATTTCCGTATCTTTTCCATCATAAACTCTCACCGGAACTGTCTTGACAACATCGTCCACCGCACCGTCCACATTAACGGTAGCAACTGCCGCAGACGCAGAATTTACCACACTTCTCGGTCCTGTAATTTTAACCGAGGTAGGATTTGATGCGGGAGCCGCCATATAATAATTATTAGCGTGCTTTCCTTCATACTGAACGGTTACATCCATTACTCTGGATATGATGCCCTCAACGTTGCATGAAATCTGCGAAGGGTTGGTACCGATGATTTCAACTCCGCTGGGGCCTACTACATCAATCTTGGCATTGTTGACTCCTTCCGGAAATCCCAGTACATCTATGGATGCGGAAAAGTCACTGTTTTTCAGTTTGCTGATTTGATCTATGCTGCCCTTAACTTTAACCGTAACTGTTAAGTGATCTTTATCCGAGTTCATTAAAACCATATTAGAACTTTCCAGCTCATTTAAATGTTTTATTACGACAGCCACATTTGTAATAGGGGCCTCTTGCAGCGGTTTGGTTTGTATCATTACAAACACCCACAGTCCTATGGATACTATCAAACAGGTTATTTGAATTATTATTTTATCGTTTTTTATCTTCATTTCTGTTTCTCCATTTATCAATAATATTTACCTTGTCACTGTCCATATAAATTTCTGATAAAAGATTTTCAAGCTCCTCCATGGTTATATTCCTGTAGAGCCGTCCCTCAACTGCATAGGATATATAACCTGTTTCTTCCGAAACAATCAAAGCAATTGCATCTGATTTTTCGGTCATTCCTATGGCGGCTCTGTGTCTGGTGCCTATATCTTTGGAAAGTAAATTGTTTTCTGTAAGCGGAAGAAAGCATCCCGCAGCTCTTATGGTATAATCACTAATTATTACCGCACCGTCATGAAGAGGGGTGTTTGGAATAAAAATATTTATTAAAAGTCCGCTTGAAATATTAGCATTAAGTGCCGTACCGCTTTCAGCAATGTCGTGCAAACCGATTTTACGCTCGAATATCATCAATGCTCCTATTTTCTGCCTTGCCAGAGATGAGGTAGCTGATACAATTTCCTTAATTACCTGCTCGGATGTTTGATCATTTTTTTCCATTGCTGTCAAGGATATTGAGGTTCTTCCCAGATATTCAAGAGCTCTTCGAATTTCAGGCTGAAAAACAACCACCAAAGCCATTACACCAACCTGAAATGTGTTATTAAGTATATAGGATACCATATAAAGGTTAAATAACTCGGAAATGGGAATCAAAGCAATCAGCAGGACTATACCCTTAACCAGCTGTTTTGCCCTCATATCCCGAATTAATATATAGCCGTGATACAACACATAGTAAACAATTGCAATATCTATAATGCTGTTTAATCCAATATTAGAAAAAATTATTTTTATTTGCTCCATGCCACCACATCCCCAATCAAATTTTAATTATTCTGCAGCACTGATTCCCAGGGACTGCATTTGTTTAGAAGTGTCACTCAATGACCTTTGCATTCTCGTTTTAGTTTTTTCATTAAGCTCACTGCTTTCAATATATTCCATTATAGGATAAACCACGTGTTCGGTACCCCCGTCCTCTGTTTTTCCTTTGTAAACCCAAAGCGGTATATATCTGACATTCTTTATTGAAACTTCTCCGGTTTCACCGTCTTTTTCAATGTTAATATCAAGTATAACTCCATCTTCCGTATATTTGGATTCACTTTCCGTCATGCCGTAAGGCTCCAAAGTTTCAATTCTCTGATTTGACAGGAAGTTTCCCATCGAATAAGCCACAAATTTTGTTTTACCATCATACTCCTGTAGCTGAGCCGGCTGTACTACATGGGGATGGCTCCCCAATATTATATCTACTCCCTGAGTAAACAGCTTATCTGCCAAAGCTTCCTGTCTTGGTGCCTGAACTCTGGCATATTCATCCCCCCAATGCATGCATGCAATTATTATATCGGCATTTTTTCCTTTAGCATAAGCTATATCCTCAGAAATTTTTTTTTCATTAATAATATTTACCATTGCATCCAAATCTTCAGGTGACATGGTGCTTTCCAGTCCGTTAACCATTTCCGTATATGCCAGGAATGCTATTTTTACACCCTTGACATCCTTTATCAGCACTCTTGTTTCCGGTTTTTGTACATATGTACCTATGGGATCCATTCCTCTTTTGCTTATCTCCTGAACAGTCCTGATGACACCTGCTTTTCTTGTATCAAGACAATGGTTGTTCACTGTTGACAGCACATCAATACCTGAATCCTTAATAGCATCTAAAACTTCATCCGGAGCATTAAAAAGCGGATAGCCCTGGTAAGCATAAACTTCATTACCAGCAGTTGTCCCTTCAAAATTTGCAATTGACAGATCTGCGGACTGCAATATATCTTTTACAGCTTTAAAACTGTTATGAAAATCATAAGTATTTGTAGAAGAATTATAAGCTCCGTCTAATTGTGACGGATGAAACATAATATCTCCTGCTGCCTTAATATTTACTGTAATGGTCGGTTCAACTTCAGGCTCTGAAGGTTCAGGAACATTTACATCTTCGTTTACGCCTGACGGCTCTTCGGCGGAATTATTTACCGGATTTTGTTCATTGTTTCCAAAGCCGTTAACTGCATAAGAAGCCGCAAGTATTCCTACTATAACCACCAGTCCCAGTGAAAACAGCCTGATTCTTTTTTTCCTGACGTGTCTCGATTTTTTACTCATTTAATACCTCTTAAATTATATTTCCTATTTAATATTAACTTACTGTGAAAGATTTTGCAATAAGTTAATTATTAAAAAACACTTAACATTAACATGCTGCTGCTTAATTTTTTCTCGGCCTTATTAAACATTTAGAATCGTATCCGATTAAATCATACCTGTTTTCTTTCTTTAATGCCTTCAAAACCAAACTATAATTTTCTTTCCTGTTGTATTGAAGCAGAGCTCTTTGCATCCTTTTCTCTTCATCACCCTTGGGAACATACACCTCTTCCCCTGTCAGAGGATTGAATCCGGTATAATACATACAGGTGGAAAGTGTCCCCGGTGTCGGATAAAAATCCTGAACCTGCTCGGGTGTATATCCCATATCCCTTATATATTCGGCCAGCTCAATGGCATCTTTAAGGTGTGAACCCGGATGGGATGATATAAAATATGGAACAATATATTGCTCCTTATTAATTTTCCTGCTTACGTCATAGAATTTTTTTACAAACTGATTATAGGTTGTAATTGAAGGCTTCCCCATAAGCTTCAGTACTGATTCTGACACATGCTCCGGTGCGGTTCTCAGCTGTCCGCTCACATGATACCTGCATAGCTCCTTTATAAATTCGTCACTATTATCATATATTGCATAGTCATATCTTATACCTGAACGGACAAAAACTTTTTTTATGCCATCCACTTTCCTTATTTTCCTTAAAAGCTCTATATAGTCACTGTGGTCAACCTGGAGGTTTCTGCACTTAACAGGTGTCAGACATTCTCTATTCATGCACACCCCGTATTTTTCCTGCTTTTTGCATGCTCTTATTCTGAAATTTGCAGTAGGTCCGCCCACATCATGAATATATCCCTTAAAGTCCTTGTCATTTTTCATCCTTTCCACTTCTTTTAAAATTGACTCATGACTTCTTCCTTGCACAACTCTTCCCTGATGAAAATTTAATGCACAAAAATTACATCCTCCAAAACATCCTCTTACACTGGTGATGCTGAATTTGATTTCTGCCAGTGCGGGAATCCCACCGGAATATTTATATATGGGGTGGTAATCCATCATATAATCCAGGTCATATACGTCATCCAGCTCCTGCATTGTAAGAGATGCCATAGGAGGATTTTGAACCACATACACCGTATCATACTGCTCAACCAATATCCGGCCTGTTATGGAATCGGTGTTTTCATATTGAATTCTAAAACTTTCACCGTATTCTTTCTTTGAAGAAATCACCTGGCTGTATGCAGGTAAAAATATGGGATTGTACGGACGCTCCTTATCCTTCGTTTTATAGACAGTTCCGTTAATAAAGGTTATTTCGCCTATAGGTATTCCTGATTCCAACGCTTCCGCAACTTCAATCATGGATTTTTCCCCCATGCCATAGATTAGAAGATCCGCACCTGAATCCAGGAGTACAGACCTCCTGATGCTGTCGCTCCAATAGTCATAATGACTCAAGCGACGCAGGCTGGCTTCTATTCCTCCGATTATTATGGGTACATTTTTGTATGCTTCTCTTATGCGGTTTGAATAAACCGTAACTGCTCTGTCCGGTCTCAGTCCGGACTTTCCTCCCGGCGAGTATGCGTCCGTACTTCGCTTTTTCCTGAATGTCGTATAATGATTAACCATGGAATCAATATTCCCTGAATTCACTAAAAATCCAAGCCTGGGCTCTCCTAATTTTTTGAAAGAATCAATATCCTTCCAGTCCGGCTGAGCTATTATACCAACTTTATATCCGTATCTCTCCAGGAGTCTCGATATTACAGCAACCGCAAATGAAGAATGATCCACATAGGCATCTCCTGTAACAAATACAAAATCACATTGATTCCATCCCCTTTTTTTCATATCATCCATGCTGATTGGCAGAAAATCCATTTTACCTCCCTATTAAAATGCAAATAAATAAAAGGGGCTTTGCCCCTATTACTCTATTATTTTTTCAATTCATTATTCAGTAATAACTTCCACTATATCTCCGTTAGCAAGACCTGCAGCATTTCCTTCTTCAACATCCACATGCATGTCAAGAGCATATGCATCATTAACTCTGATTAATACATTTTCAAATACTACGCCTCTTGGACCGCCAACTTTTACTTTAACTATATCTTTATCTTTCAAACCATATTTTTCTGCATCAGAAGTATGCAAATGTATATGTCTTGCGGCAACAATCACGCCCTTTTTAAGCTCTACCTCTCCGCAGGGCCCAATTAGCTTGATTCCAGGAGTTCCGTCAAGCTTACCGGAATCTCTTACAGGAACATCTTTTAATCCAAGAGTAAATGCATCCGAAAGAGAAATTTCAACCTGTGATTCTTTCCTGGCAGGTCCAAGAATTCTAACTCCCTTTATTGTTCTTTTTGGTCCCACCAGATCAACCTTTTCGTCACATGCAAATTGTCCCGGCTGGCTCAAATCTTTAATAGGTGTTAATTCATGCCCTTTACCAAATAATATATCTATATGTTCCTTGCTTAGGTGAACATGTTTGTTTGATAACCCAACTGTACATTGAAAATTCATAATTTCCCTCCAATTTTTATATTTCAAAAAAATTATAATATACATTGGAAGAATTATCAACGGTTAATTTAATTTTTTAGAACATTAGTATTTTTAACTCCGGCAGAAATATATTTACTCCAAATTATATGAAGGCTACTTATAGCAGTCAATAAAATGAAATAATACGAAATATACCGGTTGACTATATTTTCAGGCATGAATACTGATGTTATATAAAAAAACACTGAGGCAAGAATATATACAAGTATTTTTTTGCCGTTAAAAATATTTTTTACCATCCTTTCTTTCCCTTTCTCAAATACTTTTTCCTCACATACCTTATTATAAAAATATTGATTATCAGGAAGTATTCCGTTTTCTTCCATAAGAGAAAACAATTCATCCAAATCGATTATGTGAATATCCAGTTTCTCCTTAAATTCGTCAAGAAATTCCTTTGCCCCTTCGCTTAATTTAACAGTAGTAATCAAATGACCTATTCTAATGTTATTTTTACACATGAAAGAAACTAAATTCCTTACTTCAATCTTTTCAAGCTCCATATTATCATAAAGCTTGTATACTTTGATGCAATTAATTAACCCATCATTTTCCGCAAGAAACATATGCCTTCCTTTTTTAATAAAGTTTTTGCAGCCGTTTTTTTCAAATAAGAATCCAATCAGCATCTCAAAGTCATCTTGATTAATTTCTTCAACTTTTTTCTTGAAATGCTCCATTTTCATCCTTTTTATCAGTTTTTCCTCTCCCTCATCCTTCTTCCTTTTTATATTTAGTTTGTTAACTAATGTAAAAATTGCAAATACCTCTGCTCCAATTATAACAGAAAGCCAGCGATCAGATGTATGTATATAAATTACGCCTCCTGCTAATACACTAAAAATAATTTTATATAACATTAAATCCGTTCTGTAGCTAAAATAATTTCTTGTTCCCAATGCTTCCTTTATAAACCTTTTTTCTGCTCTTTTATTTTCAATCATAAAAAATCACCTCATAGAAATTATTTCCAGATGAGATGATTTTATACCATTTTCATAAAGAGATATGTTAATTTTAAATTCCGTTCACTGCCCGCTCAAGCTTATCAAGGTGTTTAATCGGAAAAAATGCCAGCAATTCTTTAAATTGTTCAACAGTAAGCCCTTGAGCTTCAGTATATATTTTTATTTTTTCATCCAGGCTTGCATTAATAAATTCTTCCTTTATTTCTTCAAATTTCTTTTCCATGATTCTCCTCTTTGGTTCTGTAAAGTTTCAATATGCCACAGGTGAAATAATACAAATTAATTCAACCTTTTCTTCTGATGGATTGAATAGTTTGTGAGGGGTGTCCGAGCATATGTAAATACTGTCGCCCTCTTCAATTATTTCATTATAATCAATAAAATTAACTATTAATTTCCCTTTTATTATTATTACACATTTATCGGAATCTATTATGGAAAATTTTTCATTATCCCACATTCCGGGATATAAAGCATACCTGTAAATGCTCATTTTAATCTTATTTTTATATTCATCGTTTATTGGCACAAGATATTCCAGCGTGCTTCCCTTTTCAGGCATAACAAGTCTTTGTCTGTCTTCCTTTCTGGTAACAATAACATTATTTAAGTCATCGAAAAAATAATATGGAGAAACATTCAAAACCTTGCAGATTTTATTAAGAGCCGTTAACGACGGTTCTATCAGATTTCTTTCAACCTGGGAAATATAGCTTGAAGTAAATCCTGATTTCTCAGACAGCTCCTCAATAGTCATACACTTATTTTTTCTTAGTTTTCTAACTTTATTTCCATCCATGATATCCTCATTTAAAATTTGTAACAAAATATTACTCTAATTTAACAAATTAGTCAATATACAATAAATAGTTTTATGGATTTTCATCAGTTTCATCAGTTTCATCAGTTTCCAGAAGTTCATTTGCCAACTCAAACATTTGTGACGGAACATATATGTCAATTCCATATAAGTTCGATCCCATATAAATTTCCAGAATTCCTCCGGTTCCTTTAGATTTTTTAAGAACAGGAATTCCGTAGGATTGAAGCTTAGAGGTAACTATTTCAGCTTCAATTGTATCAAGATTAGACAACAGCAGCATTTCTTTATCATTATCAATATATTCCTCAGACATAGTGCCCTCCTTTATTTATTATAACTATATTTATTATAATACATACAATCTGTAATTTCCATATAAATATTTGCAGGATCCAGTACTAATTTGTACTTATCCCTTCCGGCAATTTCACGGCCTTGGCAACATGCTTCCAAATTACCTGAGCAAGATAAAAATCAATCATACTGTGTACTACCGAACCCACACCAACCAAAAGAACCACCGAAATAACGAATCCCTTTGCATAGTAACCGGAAGTCATATGATTACCAAAATAAAACGGAATTACAACCAAAACCTCACACAATCCATGAACAATTCCTATCAAGAAGGAATATACTTGTGATGTTTTAAATGAATTCAAAGTATCCGGAAATTTCTTCAGGTAAAATGACCCGATTAATGCAAACACAATATGGGACGCTGCCCGAAGTACTACTACTATTGGGAATCCCGACATAAAAAATCCAATTGCCGTGCCAACAGCTACAAAAGCTGCCGTAGACGGCGAAATAAACATTGCTATAAATATGGCAACATGACTTGCAAGTGTAAATGATGCGGGCTCCATAGTTATTTTAAGAGGAGATATAATTGGAATTACTATCCCTACTGCGCACAGAAGCGCTGAAATTATCATTGAATTAAGTTTATTATTCCTTTTCATGTTCTTATCCTTTCTGTATTTAATGTCTTGACATGTGTCTTGACATATTTCGATACAATTATAGACAGTATAAAGCAATTTGTCAACTTTAATATTCCGTTTCTTCTTCCCTTTCTTTTAGAAGAATATTCTCTTTTTTCAGTGCCTCTATAATTCTGTGACCCGCAGATTCATCTTTGCATTTAATTTTATGAATGTGTATACCACCTGTAAGTTTCATTAATGGCTGTACTTCATCATTTTTGATTTTTTCTAAAAACGCATCTGCATCATAACGGGTAGAAATCCGCAGCTCTCCGGAGATTTCCCCATATATTGGATGTTCAACTGTAACATTCAGTATTGTTCCTCCGTTATCCACAA
>DHUT01000048.1:0-2973 GCA_002409285.1 Firmicutes bacterium UBA5227
ATCAGAGAAGACTACTGTAAATATTTATAATTAATTTCATAGAATGCTTGATTTCTATAAATATTTTTCACATCATTCTGAAGAGTACAGAAAGCCTTGATTTTATCGGATTTTTTGACTTTATCTCAGAATGACTGACTTGATTTGCTTCGCAGAAATGCGAAGCAAATTTTAAATAACGGAGGTTATTATGAACAGTGTAATAAGAGGAGCCAGCTATATACTGGCATTTGCACCTGATATGGTTATTCATAACGGAACGACTCAGACCACGGAAAGGACTGTTAATCCGAACTCAGAATATCTTAAACAAATAAAAAGTCATTTAAGAACTTTTGAAGAAGTAGTAAGTTATATGCCAAACCAAACCTATATAGGAAATATGACACCTGGTGAACTGGCAAAATATGAGCAGCCTTGGGTTGACAAAAAAATAGAAGGAGCATCAAGATTCGGAAAATTCGGGGAAATAATGCCTCAGGATGAATTTATCCTACTGATGCAGATGTGCGATGTTTTTGACCTTGTAAAGCTTGAAAATAATTTTTTAGCAGAAACAAAGTCTAAGCTTGAGAAACACCCGTTGTTTGATGAAGGCTTATTAGCCAGAATTAAGGCTGGTGAAGATGGAGAAATAATAAAAAAATTTGTTGAAGAAGAGCATGCCGAGCCTTTATATAATAATGACAACTTAATTGGCTGTGTAAAAAGGGCTCATGACATAGACGTTAACCTTAACGCCCATGTAATGATGGAAAATCTTGTTTCAAAGGCTTCAAATGTTTTGGCATTGTTAAACCTTGTGAGCAAGAATAATATCAATAAAGAAGAAATAGATTATGTAATTGACTGCTGCGAAGAAGCCTGCGGAGATATGAATCAAAGAGGCGGCGGGAATTTTGCAAAAGCATGTGCTGAGGTGGCAGGCTTTGTAAATGCCACAGGTTCAGATACAAGAGGCTTTTGTGCGGGTCCTACCCATGCTTTAATTGAAGCAGCCGCATTGGTAAAAGCAGGAGTATTTAAGAATGTGGTTGTATCTGCGGGCGGATGTACAGCAAAGCTTGGAATGAACGGAAAAGACCATATAAAGAAGGGTCTGCCCATATTGGAAGATATGTTGGGAGGATTTGCGGTACTCATAAGTGAAAATGACGGAATGAGCCCTGAAATTAACCTTGATTTAATAGGAAGGCATACTGTTGGAACAGGTTCTTCACCACAGGCGGTAATTACTTCACTGGTTTCATCTTTGGATAAGGTTGGAATGAAAATTACTGATATTGATAAATATTCTGTGGAAATGCAAAATCCGGATATTACAAAACCTGCCGGAGCAGGAGATGTTCCGTTGGCAAACTACAAGATGATTGGTGCACTGGCTGTTAAACGCGGTGATATAGAAAAGAAGGAATTGCCGGAATTCACTGAAAAACACGGTATGATAGGCTGGGCTCCGACACAGGGGCATATTCCTTCAGGTGTTCCGTATATAGGTTTTTGCAGACAGGATATTTTAGACGGAAAGATTAAGAATGCCATGATAGTCGGAAAAGGAAGTCTTTTCTTAGGAAGAATGACAAATCTGTTTGATGGAGTATCCTTTGTTGTAGAGGCAAATAAAGGAAAACAAGAACCGCAGTCTGCCGTATCAGAAGAAAAAATTAAAGAATTAATAGCATCAGCACTAAAGAACTTCGCTTCTAATCTTATGGCAGAATAGGAGGGCATATGTCTGAAAAACAAGTTAATCAAATAATTGGGAAAGTGTTCAATCAGCTTGCTGATACTTTAATCAGCGGGGAATATGGACAAAAGCCGAGAGTAGCAGTTACTGCCCTGGGAAGTGAGCATGGGGAAGACAATATATTTGAAGCTGCTGCTAATGCAGCAAAAAGTGGGATTGATACAACTGTCATAGGTACTAAAAGTATTGAAGGAGTAACTACGGCATTTGTTAATTCTGAGGATGAAGCTCACAAGACTATGGAAGCACTGCTGAATTCCGAGGAAATTGATGCAGCTGTTACAATGCATTATCCTTTTCCCATAGGAGTATCTACTGTCGGAAGAATTGTAACTCCCGGAAAGGGTAAGGAAATGTTTATTGCCACCACAACGGGAACTTCATCTACTGACAAGGTTGAAGGAATGGTAAAAAATGCTATTTACGGTATTATTACTGCAAAGGCATGCGGAATTAAGAATCCGACAGTTGGTATTTTAAACGTGGACGGAGCCAGACAGACTGAAATGGCTCTTACGAAGCTTAAAAATCAGGGCTATGACATTAATTTCGCTCAGTCACAAAGAGCAGACGGCGGAGCAGTTATGAGAGGAAACGACCTTCTTATGGGCTCTGCGGATGTTATGGTAATGGATTCTCTTACGGGTAATCTGATGATCAAAATATTTTCTTCCTATACTACAGGGGGAAATTACGAATCTATGGGATATGGATATGGACCCGGAATTGGGGAAGGCTTTGACAAGCTTATTCTTATAATTTCAAGAGCGTCAGGTGCACCTTTAGTTGAAGAAGCTATAAAATTTGCTGCCGAGCTAATTAAAGGAAATTGTCTAAAAGTTGCAAAACAGGAATTTGATAAGGCTCATAAAGCTGGTTTGACCGAAATCTTAAATGGACTTAAGTCATCTAAGAAATCCCAGGAAGACGAATCAGAGATTAAGGCTCCTGATAAGCAGGTTGTAACTTCCCAAATTTCAGGAATTGAAATAATGGATTTGGAGGATGCTGTTAGACTATTATGGAAAAACGGCATTTATGCCGAAAGCGGAATGGGCTGTACAGGACCAATAATATTGGTGAATGAGGCTAATACAAATTCAGCATTAAAAATACTTGCTGACAATGAGTTCATAGCTCAGGAAAAAGCGGATTGTTGATATAGCGTCTACGCTTGTAATATATTACTAATATTGACAGTTAATCATCCGCAGATATTAAGTATC
>DHUT01000048.1:3151-12466 GCA_002409285.1 Firmicutes bacterium UBA5227
GATACTTAATATCTGCGGATGATTTTATATTTTCAGTAAAATTTCTTTAGCATATTTATGATTTGTTTGATATAATGATATATTATAATAGAAATTTACGGATTGGCTATATATTAGTTTATAGAAATTATTATTAATTTTTTCAGTAATATATTGAAATATTGAGAAAATTTGATATAATATATTAGCAAGGAGTGATATTATGAAAATGGGTTTTGAATTAAACCTGTCACAAACTCAAAAGCTTATAATGACACCTGAATTAAGACAAGCTATTCAAATCTTGCAATTCAACAATGTTGAATTGATGGAATATGTGGACAAGCAGCTTGAGGTAAACCCTTTTCTTGAATCTGTAGATAATAAAAATCAGGAATCAGTTTCTGACGATGAACGCAGTAATGATAATAGCTATGAGAAAGATGAATTCAATGATGAAATCGATTGGAAGGAAATCACTGAAAAGTATGATGACTTAAGTTATAAATACTATGAAAAAAATTCAGATTCAGACGAAAAACAATCCTTTGAGAGCTATACATCAAAAAAAATGTCTCTAAAGGATCATCTCATGGTTCAGCTTGGCGTATCTGTAAAAACAAACAAAGAAAAAAGAACAGGTGAATTTATTATAGAGTCTCTTGACAGCAAGGGATATCTTGAATGTTCGCTGCAGGATATAAGCCTTTTGCTTAATGAAGATATTGTTGAGGTTGAAAGAATCTTAAGATTAATACAGACATTTGACCCTGTAGGCGTAGGCGCCAGAAACCTTGGTGAATGTCTTATGATTCAATTGAAGGAAAAGGGTATTCAGGATAAAAATGCATATATAATAGCAGAAAACTATTTAGAGGATATTGCCACCAACAAGATTCAGAAAATTGCGAAGGAATTAAAAATAAGCGTAAACAGAGTTCAAGGCATCTGTGATATAATAAAAATGCTGGAGCCAAAACCTTCAAGAGGTTTCATAGTTGATTCTGATAACATAAGATATATAGTACCTGATGTTACAATTGAGGAAATAAATGGGGAATATATAATTATTGTTAACGACAATAATCTGCCTACTCTTACAATCAGCAATTATTATAAGGACCTGATTAACAACCTAAATGATAAGGAAGCAAATAAATTTTTATCCGATAAATTGAATTCTTCAATTTGGCTTATTAAGAGTATAGAGCAGAGAAGGATGACCTTGTACAAGGTAACCGAATCCATATTAAAATTCCAAAGAAAGTTTTTTGACGAGGGGAAAACTGCTTTGAAGCCTTTGGTTTTAAAGGATGTTGCGGATGATATAGGGGTACATGAATCAACTGTCAGCAGGGCGACCAACGGAAAATATGTACAGACACCCAGGGGATTGTTTGAACTCAAATATTTCTTTGCCAGCAGCGTAGGAGAAAATTACGGTGAAGGAATATCATCAACCAGCGTAAAAACACAAATACAAAAAATAATTAATGAAGAAAATCCGCAAAAACCTTTAAGCGATCAGAAGATTGCAGAAATGCTGGGTGACGGCGGAGTAAATATTTCAAGAAGAACAGTTGCAAAATACAGAGATGAAATGAGAATACCGTCTTCCTCAATGAGGAGAAGATATTGATACAATAGCTGAACAGCCGGTGATTGATGATTGAAAGATATATCATAGATCATGAATCATGAATTATAAATTGTGAATTGTGAATTGTGAATTATTGTAAGAATACGTAAGGATATACTTTTGTTTTGTTTATTATGAGTATATTCTTTTTTTGTGCTGTACATTGCCGATTTAGTATGATATAATTAAAAATACAGAGCATATATGTTTCGATTTTCCTATGTAGTATAACACACTTCTATAAAATATCTTTATTCTGTTAAATAAATTTTCCCAAAAAGTCTAAAATTAGTATTGCAATAAAAAATATATGTGATAAAATGAAAGTAGGGACACCAATTGAATATGTGGGACATAAAATATCCCGGAGGCATTATGGATATAAATAGAATTTTTGAAATACAAAATAAAATTGTACCTGAAACCATGGATTTATTGATGAAAAGATATGAAATACTTAAGGTGGTAAGTACCTTTGAACCCATAGGGAGAAGGAACCTATCAACTAAGCTTGGTATTTCTGAAAGAATTATGCGTACTGAAATTGATAAGCTTAAGGAGATGGACCTGATTTATATTCAATCTGCGGGAGTGAAATTAACAGATGCAGGGTTTAAGCTTCTTTCGGAAATACATAGTACATTTTATTATATAAATAATTTATCTGATATAGAATTAAAATTAATGGAAAAACTAAAGCTGAAAAGGGTTTCAGTTGTATCCGGAGATGCTGAAAAAGATGCCTTTACCTTTAATGATTTAGGAAAAAAAGCCGGTGAAATTGTTCTGGAACTTATAAAAAATGATACAGTTTTAGGAATATCCGGCGGTACAACCATGGCTTGTGTGGTAAACCAGGTGAAGAGGAAGAAGGGCATCAAAAATGTCCTGGTATTGCCTGCCAGAGGCGGCTTAAGTGAGGAACTTGAGATACAGGCTAATACTTTAGCGGCTAACCTGGCTGAAAAATTAGGTTCTTCTTATAAATTACTTCACATACCTGACAACCTTGATGAACAGGAATTAAATATATTAAAAAATAATAAATTGATTAATGATGTCCTTGAAGATATACAAAGGATTAATTTATTAGTATTTGGGCTTGGAAATGCATTAAATATGGCTGTGAGAAGGAAGTCTGATAAAAGTGTTTTTGATAAAATTAAATCAGACTGTTTAACGGCAGAAGCTTTCGGGTATTTTTTTGACAAAGAAGGGAATGTAAAAATGCAGACAAATTCTGTGGGGATAACCCTGGATAAGTTCAAAGAAATTAAAAATTCCATAGGGGTTGCTGGAGGAAGTTCTAAAGCTGAAGCAATTTATGCGATATCCAAATTTAACAATAATTTTATTCTGGTAACAGATGAAGCTGCTGCTAAAAGGATACTGGAACTATAGCAGGTAATAATTAAGCGGTGATAGGTTAATGGGTCACAGCTATAAAATATATTTGAAAATAGGAGGATTTTCATGGTAAAAGTAGCGATTAACGGTTTTGGGAGGATAGGAAGATTAGCATTAAGGCTGATGGTGCAGGACAGTGACTTTAAAGTTGTTGCCATCAATACGAATTCAGATGCCGAAACACTGGCATATTTATTGAAGTATGATACGGCACATGGCAACTTCATGACAGATAAAATAACATATGGGGAAAACTGCCTGATAGTTGACGGGAATGAAATATTAACATCAAGAATAAAAGATCCTGAAAATTGTAATTGGAAGGAACTTGGAATCGATGTAGTTATAGACTGCACAGGAAAATTTAATGACAAAGAAAAAGCGGAAGCACACATTAAAGCCGGTGCTAAAAAAGTATTGCTTTCAGCTCCTGCAAAGGGAGATGTTAAAACAGTCGTTTATAATGTAAACCACGATATTCTTGACGGAACAGAAACGGTGGTATCTGCAGCCTCATGTACGACAAATTGCCTTGCTCCGTTAGCAAAGGTAATAAATGATGCTTTTGGTCTGGAAATGGGTCTGATGACTACAGTTCATGCCTATACCAATGACCAGAATATTCATGACAACTCACATAAAAAGGGAATAATGGCAAGGAGAGGTCGTGCAGCGGCGGCAAACATAGTCCCTGCATCAACAGGGGCTGCCAAGACTGTGGGAGTAGTTCTTCCGGAATTAAAAGGGAAATTAGACGGTATTGCACTTCGTGTTCCAACAATAACAGGTTCGGTTGTTGACCTGACTGTCGAACTGAAGAAGACGGTCACAGTGGAGGAAATTAATGCTGCAATTAAAAATGCATCTAATGAAACATTAGGCTATACGGAAGATCCCATAGTTTCAAGTGATGTTATAGGAAGCAGCTATGCATGTATATTTGATGCTCTGTCAACTCAAATTCTTGAATCTGACGGAAAACAGCTTATAAAACTTATTGCATGGTATGATAATGAAATGTCTTTCACACATCAATTAGTTAGAGTTGCAAAATACTGGGGAAGCAAGTAGCAATAGCTGAACTGCTGTTAAGGCAACAATGCACTATTCCTAAAGCAATGTTCAGCTACGGCTAATCTATTGCTTAGCAGTGGTTCAGCAATTGTATGGAGGTTTGTATGAATAAAAAAACTTTAAAGGATATTGATGTAAAAAATAAAAAAGTTCTCGTGAGATGTGATTTTAATGTACCTCTTGATAAAGACGGAAATATAGCTGATGATACAAGAATTACCAGTTCTCTGCCAACCATAAACTATATTTTAGAAAAGGGCGGAGCTTTGATTTTAATGTCACATCTGGGAAGACCTAAGGGAGAAGCTAATAAAAAATATTCACTTCTTCCCGTGGCTAAAAGATTAAGTGAACTGTTAGGCAAAGAAGTTATATTTGAAGTTAGTGACACAGTTGTTGACAATAATGTAAAAACGGCTGCGTCGTCACTGAAGCCGGGAGATGTAATGCTTCTCGAAAATACCAGATTCAGAAAAGAAGAAGAAAAAAATGAAGAACAATTTTCAAAGGAACTGGCTTCTCTTGGGAACATGTACGTTAATGATGCTTTCGGAACCGCACACAGGGCACATGCATCAAATGCAGGGGTTTGCCGATACCTGCCCTCAGCAGTGGGATTTCTCGTTGAAAAGGAAATAGAAATTATGGAGAATGCACTGAATAATCCTAAAAGACCCTTTACCGCCATACTTGGCGGAGCAAAGGTTTCAGATAAAATTGCTGTTATTGAAAATCTTATAAATATAGCAGACAACATTTTAATCGGCGGAGGGATGGCATATACATTTTTAAAATCCATGGGATATTCAACCGGAAAATCTTTATTGGAAAATGAAAAAGTAGAACTTGCAGGTGAATTGATTAAAAAAGCAAAAAACAAAAATATCAAGCTGATTCTTCCTGTTGATACGGTTGTGGCAAAGGAATTTAAAAATGATACGGAGTTTTTCACAGTGGGTTCTGATAAAATACCGGAAAATTTTATAGGTGTTGACATAGGAGAAAAAACAGCGGAAATGTTCTCCAAGGTTATTAAAGAATCGAAAACAATAATATGGAATGGTCCTTTAGGGGTTTTTGAAATGGATAACTTTGCAAAAGGAACTAACTTTGTAGCTCAATGTATAGCAGAGAACAAGGAAGCTGTCTCAATAATCGGAGGCGGAGACAGTGCTGCAGCAGTTGAAAAAGCAGGGCTTGCGTCAGAGATGACACACATATCCACCGGAGGAGGAGCATCATTGGAATTTCTGGAAGGGAAGGTTCTTCCTGGAATCGAGTCGGTTGATGACAAATAGGAGGAAGCAATGAGAAAAAAATTAGTAGCCGGAAACTGGAAAATGAATAACGATGTGGCAGAAAGCCTGATACTGGCAGAAAGGTTAAAAGTGCTGTCCGAAGATTTCGATGAAAGGATAGATGTGCTGATTTGTCCACCCTTTACATCCTTATATTCTGTCAATGATGCGTTGAGGACCTCAGGAATAAAGGTAGGAGCACAAAACATGTATTTCCGGGAGGAAGGGGCATACACCGGTGAAATATCTCCTGTGATGCTGAAGAGCATGGGAATCAAATATGTAATTATCGGACATTCTGAAAGAAGACAATATTTTAATGAAACAGATGAGGATGTTAATAAAAAACTTAAGTCAGCCTTGAAGCATAATATAATTCCCATACTTTGTATTGGCGAAACTTTAAAAGAGCGGGAAGGAAAAAGAGAGAAAGAGATTATAAAGAACCAGATTGTCAGAGCTTTAGAAAATATTGAATCTTCTGATGCTCAAAAGCTAATAATTGCATATGAGCCTGTCTGGGCAATCGGAACAGGGATAAATGCAACCAGCAGGCAGGCAAATGAAATGGCCATGAATATAAGGTCGTGCATTTCTGAAATATATAACAGCAGATTGTCTGATGAATTAAAAATTCTATATGGAGGCAGTGTAAAAGCTGATAATGCCAAAGAGATATTAACTCAATCAGACATAGATGGCGCATTAGTTGGAGGTGCAAGCCTAAATGCCGAGGAATTCTTTAAAATAATTAATTATGCTAAACGAGGAAGGTCACTTTATGAATAATGTAACAGCATTGATTATTCTTGACGGTTGGGGTGTTGGAAAAGATTATGAGGGAAATGCTATTAAGAGGGCAAAAACACCTAATTTTGATGTACTTATGAGAAAATACCCCAATACTGTTTTATCTGCAAGCGGCTACGATGTCGGTTTGCCAAAAGGACAGATGGGAAACTCGGAGGTAGGGCATTTAAACATTGGTGCAGGAAGAATAGTTTACCAGGACTTAACAAGAATAACAAAAGCAATCGAAGAGGGAGAAATTGAAAGCAACCAGGCAATAATTTCTGCATTTGAGCATGTGAAACAAAACCATTCCGCACTGCATTTTATTGGCTTACTTTCAGATGGAGGAGTTCACAGCCACAATTCTCACCTGTACAGCTTAATGGAGCTTGCTAAGAAAAATGAAATAAAGGATGTTGAAATACATTGCATAACTGACGGACGAGATGTAAGCCCAACAAGCAGCCCTAATTATATAAAGGAACTAAATAGAAAGATTATGACTACAGGTTTGGGACACATTGCCTCAATAATGGGAAGATATTATGCCATGGACAGAAACAAGCAATGGGACAGGACTGAACTTGCATATAATGCCTTGGTTAACGGTGAAGGTGAAAAATTTAACGACCCACTTGAAGCCGTAAAAACATCCTACTTAAGCGGTGTAACAGACGAATTCATAAGACCTGTATTAATTAAAAAAGAGGATGGAGAGCTTGGCACAATAAAGGACAATGATGCGGTGATTTTTTACAACTTCAGGCCTGACAGGGCAAGACAGCTCACAAGAGCCTTTGTTGATAAGGATTTTGATTATTTTCAGCGTAAAAAAGTAAATGTTAAATTTGTGTGCATGACAATGTATGACAAAACCATAAAAAATGTGGAAATTGCATTTAAACCTAATTATGTTAAAAATACTCTGGGAGAATTTTTGAGCAATAAGGGGTATAAGCAGCTGAGAGTCGCTGAAACCGAAAAGTATGCTCATGTTACATATTTTTTTAACGGAGAGATCGAAGAACCTTTCAAGCATGAGGTAAGAATTCTGATTCCTTCTCCTGATGTCCCAACATATGACTTAAAGCCTGAAATGAGCGCCTTTGAATTAAAAAAAACCATAATTGATGAGTTGGAAAAGAATATGTACCAGGTTATGATTATAAATTTTGCCAACCCTGATATGGTAGGTCATACAGGCGATATTGAAGCTGCTGTAAAAGCAGTTGAGGCAGTGGATAAATGCCTTGGAGAAATAGTGAATTTTATAATAAGAATCGGCGGAACAGCAATAATTACTGCCGACCATGGCAACTGTGAAGAAATGCTGGATCCTTACAATTTTGAAAAATTAACTTCTCATTCAACAAATAAGGTTCCCTTTATTGTAGTTAAAAGTCCTAAAAACTTCAAATTGAGGGAGGGGATACTGGCGGATATTGCACCAACTATGCTTGAGCTTATGGATCTTGAAAAGCCCATGGAGATGACGGGACAAAGTTTAATAGTACACGAAACTAAATAATGGAGGAAAAAATGACTGTTATATCTGATGTATATGCAAGAGAAATATTGGATTCAAGAGGAAATCCTACAGTGGAGGTTGAGGTCTGGACAGAAAGCGGCGGATACGGAAGAGCAGGAGTACCTTCCGGGGCTTCAACCGGAGCCTTTGAGGCAATTGAGCTTAGAGACAATGATAAAAAAAGATATTCGGGCAAGGGAGTACAAAAAGCAGTCGATAATGTAAATAATATTATTGCACCTGAATTGACAGGAATGGATGCATCTGAACAGGTATTGATTGATAAGCTGTTAATTGAAATGGATGGTACCGACAATAAAGGAAAGTTGGGAGCAAACGCGATATTGGGAGTTTCTGTCGCCTGTGCCAAAGCTGCTGCAGATACGTTGGGATTGCCGTTGTATCAATACCTTGGAGGAGTTAATGCTAAAACTCTTCCGGTTCCGATGATGAACATTTTAAACGGCGGACAGCATGCAGATAATAATGTGGATATACAGGAATTTATGATAATGCCTGTGGGTGCATGCTGCTTTAAGGAAGCACTGCGAATGGGTGCGGAAGTATTTCACAGCCTAAAAGATGTTCTTAAGTCAAGGGGCTTAAGCACATCTGTAGGAGACGAAGGTGGGTTTGCTCCAAACTTATCTTCAAATGAAGAGGCTTTGGCAACAATTGTTGAGGCTGTAGAAAAAGCCGGATATGTACCGGGAAAGGACATAGTGCTTGCTATAGACGTGGCAGCAACAGACTTGTTTAATCCTGAGACTAAAATATATACTTTAGAGGGTGAAGGCAGAAAGCTAACTCAGAAGGAAATGGCTGATTTCTATGCAGACTTAGTTGACAGATACCCTATTGTTTCCATAGAGGACGGTATGAATGAGGAAGACTGGGAAGGCTGGAAACTGTTAACCGAAAAATTAGGAGATAAAATACAGCTGATAGGTGACGATTTATTTGTTACCAATACCGAAAGGCTTAAAAAAGGTATTGAATTAAAGGTAGCAAATTCAATATTAATAAAATTGAATCAGATCGGAACCATAACGGAAACATTAGATGCAATAGAAATGGCAAAAAGAGCAGGATATACAGCAGTTGTATCTCATCGCTCCGGTGAAACAGATGATACGACAATTTCTGATTTGGTAATTGCGGTTAATGCGGGACAAATCAAGACGGGAGCACCGTCAAGAATAGACCGTGTTGCAAAATACAATCAGCTTCTGAGGCTTGAAGACATATTGGGAGATGCAGCACAGTATGGATGGGCTTACAATAAAACTTTTTGTTGATTACTTTGACATTTAATGTTATAATTTAAATGTTGTATACAAGATGGGACAGGAGGTGTAACAGTGGAAACAGTAGTAAGAATATTATTAATAATTGCAAGCTTATTTCTTATTGCAAGTATTTTGCTTCAGTCAGGTAAACAGGCAGGTATGTCAGGAGAAATAGCAGGCGGAGCAGAATCTATATGGGGGAAGAATAAAGGCAGAAGCTATGAGGGAAAGCTGGAGAAAGCAACCGCCATATCTGCAATTGTCTTCTTGGTAGCATCGCTGATTTTAACGGCTATTCAGTAGTAATCT
>DHUT01000048.1:12688-13016 GCA_002409285.1 Firmicutes bacterium UBA5227
ATTCTCGTATTTTTAAGCGTTCGGTATAGCCGTTCGCTTAAAATTTAAAATTTATGACGGAGGAAATAATTAAAATGAATATTTTATTAATTGCTCCCATTGTGGGGGTATTGGCTTTGTTGTTTGCTTTTTATAAAGCATCAGTTATAAATAAGGCGGAGCCCGGAAATGACAGGATGAAAGAAATTGCATCATTCATTGAGGAAGGTGCAATGGCTTTCCTTGCAAGACAGTACAAGTCAGTTGGTATTTTCGCAATCATAATGTTCGTTGTTTTAGGATTTGCAATCAGCTGGCCAACTGCAGCAGCGTTTGCGGCAGGTGCTGC
>DHUT01000005.1 GCA_002409285.1 Firmicutes bacterium UBA5227
AATGAGTAATTATAAATCTGTTCATAAATGCGGAAGAGACGAAATAGTTATAAACAAATCCAGATTTATCGGAACAGCAGCTCCCGTTGAAAACGAAGAACAGGCAATTGAATTTATTGATGGAATAAGAAAAGAATTCAAGGATTCAAGCCATAATTGCTATGCTTATGTTATAGGAGAAAATAAAAACATACAGAGATACTCAGATGACGGAGAACCCTCCGGCACAGCAGGTATGCCAATATTAAACGTACTCAGCCAGGAGGGTCTGGTAAATACCGCAGTGGTTGTGACAAGATATTTCGGCGGAGTGCTGCTGGGAACCGGAGGTTTGGCAAGAGCATATGCAAAAGGCTGTAAAATCGCTTTAGAAAACGGAATAATAGTTGATAAAAATTTATATTATGACGTATCATTTAATCTTGATTACACTTTGCTGGGTAAAATGGAGAATGAGCTTTTAAAGAACGGATTTATCGTTAAGGATAAAATTTATTCTGAAAATGTGGGATTTAAATTGATTGTTAAAGAAGATGAAACGGACAAAATAGTTGATCTGATAAACGAAATTTCATCAGGAAGAGCAGATGTAAGCATTGGACAGGCAGCATACTATTCTGTAAAAAACGGAAAAATAATAAAATAAAATTGTTTGTATTATAATAAATGATATGATAAAATATCATGTTATAATATTTGAATTAAGCAAGGAGGAACTATGTCAGGACATTCAAAATGGAAAACCATAAAAAATAAAAAAGGCAAGGCAGATGCACAAAGAGGCAAGGTATTTACCAAGCTGGCAAGATACATTACTGTTGCCGTAAGAGAGGGCGGTCCGGATCCAAACTACAATTCGTCTCTGGCAACGGCAATAGAAAAAGCCAAAGCACAGAACATGCCTAATGACAATATAGATAGAGCAATAAAGACCGGTTTGGCCGCAGCATCAGGCGAAAACTTCGAAACAATTACCTATGAGGGGTACGGTCCGGGCGGAACAGCATTCATGGTTCAATGCTTGACAGATAATAAAAACAGAACAGCGGCGGACATAAGGCATTATTTTACAAAAAACAGCGGAAACCTTGGAACCACAGGCTGCGTTGGTTATCTCTTCAGCAGAAAAGGAGTCATTTCCATAGAACTAAGCGACAACATTGATGAGGAAGCCCTTATGATGGCTGCATTGGACGTAGGCGCAGAAGACTTTGAAACCCAGGATGACAGCTATGAAATAACCACAGCACCGGAAGACTTTATTGATGTGTTAAACGGTCTTAAAGAAGCAGGCTACACAGATATTAAGGGAGACATAATGTACATCCCAGCAACTTCCGTAAAAGTGGAAGATGAAGAAAGTGTAAAATACCTGGAGAGACTCATAGATGCCCTCGAAGACTGCGACGACGTCCAGGAAGTCTACCACAACTGGGATATGCCTGAAGAAGAGGATGAAGAATAAGTAAAGTCAGAAAAACACCCCAAATTTAATTATTATATATATCAAAAATACTAATAATTTTTGAGGTGTTTTTTATAAAGCTCCTTGACACGTATATTATCAGTTCCGGTACATCCGGGGGATTTAGAGCCGGAAATTGTGAAATCAATACTTAATCAGGCAGGAATAAAATAGTTCTTATCAGTCATTAAGAATCATTTGGAAAACGCATATAAAAAAGGACGCTATTTTTAAGAGTCCTTTTTTAAATGTACACCGTGTTACAAGCCCATAGTGTGCTCTATAAATATTTTTATTCCAATTAGAACCAAGATTGCTCCACCAAGAATTTCAGCCTTCTGTTTAAACATTTCACCGAATTTTTTCCCTAAATTAGAACCTATTATTGAATTAATAAATGTTATTATTCCGATAGACAGTGCCGCGTCCAAAATATCAACATTAATCACAGCAAATCCTATTCCGACTGCCAGAGCATCAATGCTGGTTGCCACAGCTTGCAGCATCAGAGTTTTGAAAGTCAGGTTTTTTTCCACATTCAAACATGCTTCAGGATATTTAAGCTCTTTCACTGCGTCCACTATCATTTTACCGCCTATATAACCCAAAAGAATCAGTGCAATCCAGTGATCAAGAAATGATATTGTGTGGCTGAAAGTTGAACCCACAAGGTAGCCCAATATAGGCATTAATGCCTGAAAAAAGCCAAAAGCCACAGCAGTTGATAAAATTTGCTTCTTCTCAATGTTCCCATAACACATCCCATTAGATATCGATACAGCACAAGCGTCCATAGATAATCCGACGGACGTAAAAAACAGCATAACTGAACCCATTATTTTCTCCTTAGTATCCAAAGCTTAAGGCACGAGATGCCTTAAAAAATTTATTAAATATTTAATTTTAACAGTAAATAGTATATCAAAAAAAATCCATATTATCAAGTCCATAATGTGGACTACGGTGGACTACCCTATGATGCAAGTCATTAAAAAAGATTAAAGTTTAATCATCAAAAACAAAATAATTCTAATTTTATTTCTCTGTCCCACCAGGCTTCAGGGTTGTTGAAACCTGTAAAAAACCCCGTATGTCTCTCTTTTTTTCCTTATCTAATTTCCTGTATAGTTCAATAAGCTCCTTTTCTTCATCAGATAAATAAATTCCCGAATCCTCATTAACCGTTTCCCTTTCCAATACTTCCATAGGTAAAGCCCCTGTAAGAATCCAGTCAATTGATACATTGAACAGTTTCCTGAATGCTATCAGAGCATTGCTGGAAGGAGCAAACTTGTCATTTTCCAATTCACTTAAATTTCCTGTAGAAAGACCCGTTTCATTTTTTACATCCGTCAGTGACAGTTTGTTTAACTTACGTGCATATCGAATTCTTTTCCCTATTGTATCCAAAGTATACCTCCAAGTCTGTAAAATTATCTGAAAAAAGAGAAAGTTAAATTATTATGTTGACATTCTCTGATATCAGATATATTATATTACTGTGATTAAATTTTATTCATTAATTGTACCACAAAAATCCGATAAACGAGAATATTTTTTTGAGGAGGGCCGCATGCAAAAAAGAAAACTTACTCCCTTTGGATTAAAGGTGAAAAACAGATTAGCTGACATGAATATGACCCAGAAAGAACTGGCGAAAAGGCTGGGTACATCAGATGCTTATCTTAGTATGATTTTATACGGAGAACGAGCGGGCACAATATATATTGCGAGCATAAAAAACATATTAGACATAAATTAAGAATATATAAAGTTAAGCATAATTTTCAGAAAATTATTGACATATGTCAAAATAGGTAATATATTAAAAGATGAGTAAATTAGAAAAAAGAGTATAAAATAATCTGAAATTATATTATCAGGAGTAAAAAAATGAGTGAAAATTGTGATTCAAACTGCGGTTCATGCAGTCAGGACTGCGACAGCAGAAAGGCTCCCGTGGATTTTTTAGAAAAGCCCCACGAAATGAGCAGTGTAAAAAAGGTAATAGGAGTTATCAGCGGCAAAGGCGGAGTGGGGAAATCCTTCGTGACTTCCATGCTGGCCGCAGCAATGCAGAGAAGACAGCATAATGTTGCAATATTAGATGCCGATATAACAGGACCATCCATACCCAAGGCCTTTGGAATTAAGGAGAAGGCAAGAGCCAATGAATTTGGCATACTACCGGTAAAAAGCAAGACAGGAATTGATATTATGTCAATAAACCTTCTGCTGGAAAATGATTCGGATCCTGTTATTTGGAGGGGACCGGTAATTGCGGGAACAGTAAAACAATTCTGGACTGAAGTAATATGGCAGGATATTGACTATATGTTTGTTGATATGCCTCCGGGAACAGGAGATGTTCCTCTGACGGTATTTCAGTCAATACCCGTGGATGGAATAATAGTGGTGACATCCCCACAGGAACTGGTTTCCATGATTGTGGAAAAAGCTGTTAAAATGGCAGAAGAAATGAACATTCCTATTGTGGGAATAGTTGAAAACTTATCATATTTTAAATGTCCCGACTGCAATAAAGAATACAAAATATTCGGAGACAGCAATATAGATGAAATTGCAAAGAGACATGGTTTAAACGTAATTGCAAAGTTACCGGTTAATCCTGATGTTGCTGCATCAATTGACAGGGGATTAGTGGAACTATGTGACGACAGCTTATTTGCCGGAATTGCAGAAATCCTTGAAAAAGAAGAATGGAAAAAATATCGGTAAAAAATAACTGTAAGGTGGTGTAACTATGTCAAGACCCAGAAAGTGGAGAAAAGTGTGCTGCCTTCCTGATTCTAATGAATTTGGACCGTTGAATTTAAATATTCAGGAAAAACTGTGCGTAAACATGACCGTTGATGAATACGAATCTATTAGGCTGATTGATTTAGAAGGATTATCTCAGGAAGAATGTGCCGCTCAAATGAATGTGGCTCGCACCACTGTACAAGGAATATACAGTGAAGCGAGAAAGAAGATTGCAGAATCCATAGTAAACGGCAAGGTATTAAGAATTGGAGGCGGCGACTACGAACTCTGCCAGGGAGACAGGGATTGTTGCGGCAGAAGGTGTCAGAGACGCAGATGTATTGTCTCTGACGATACGGAAAATTCATAATTCATATCCCCTGAATAACAAGGCTGAGCATTTATCAATATCTGCTGAAAATATATGCAGAGAACAGGGAAGTAATGGGGATGGCAAGAAGTATTCCCATGCTTCCTATAATTGCTTGCAAAATTTCAAACACTATCATTTCCAAATTAATAAGCTGTAATATATCACTGTGATAAACTATCATTAAAAGAACTACCGATAAAGAGCTTCCTATGTATGCCAGAATCAGTGTATTAGTCATGGTGCCTATTGAATCCTGTCCTATGTTCAATCCCGATTTCAGGAAAATCCTGAAGTCCTTGTTATCAATATTTTCAGCCAGCTCGTTCATGGCAGAAGCAATTGACATTGAAATATCCATAACCGCACCCAACGAACCTATTACTATGCTGCTCCAAAGTATTGCCATTAAGTCTATAGGCTTTTCAGGATTCATCATAAGTAAAAATATGGAGTCCTGGTCAATCAATCCCGTCAGATTAAGCATGCTGCTTATAATATATGATAAAATTCCGGCCGCAGCAAGACCGCCTAAGTTTCCAACTATGGCACAAAGAGTTTTCTTTTGGATTCCGTTAATTATTAATAAACTTGAAAAAATTATAAAAACACATATTATTAATGAAGAAGCATATATATTTTTCCCGTTTAATATAGATGGTATGAAAACCATAAAAATAGATAAACACGTAATAATCAGAGATATAATCGTATTAATCCCCTTTCTTCTGCAAAAAAGAATAAGAAGTATAAAAAATATACCTAAAAGAAGTATCAGCGAATCAGTTCTGTAATATTCTATGAAGGTCCACACAGTTTCCTCAAAATTAGTTCTTGACCCCATTTGCGCTATAAGTATGTCATCACCGATTTCAACTTCCTTTGGGTTAATTTCGATAGCCTCATCAATAAACTGAAATGCTTCTATCTTGTCAGGTTCAAAATTATCACTTTTTATCTGTGCAATAAAGCGTATTGTTTTAAAAGACATGGTATCGTAGCCGTAATCCATACTTTTCTCATTAACTTCATCTATGGCAATTACTTTAGCTCTGTAAGATTTTACGCCGCTATCAATTAACTCAACCTTGTTTGATCTGTAGCCGATTGTAATAAACAAAACCGAAAAAGCCAAAGTCAAAATATAGATTATTATGTTTTTATGGGATTTTAATTTTTCCATATACACCTCTTTTAAAATGTTATTTAGAAAATTTTATCATATGCTGAAAAGATAATCAAATTTTAATTTTTTTAAATTGCTGTTGCATTAAAAAATCCGTTCTGGTATAATCAAAGAAAATAAATAATTTACTGTGACTGGAAGCAGTAAGCTTGCTCATATTTTCAGAGAGCTGTCACCTGGTGCAAGGCGGCAATATGAAGAGCTGAACTCGTCCATGAGTATTTGAGGCGAACAAAGTAGCCTCGGACGGATAACACCGTTATATAACAGAGAGAAGCATATGCTTAATTTGGGTGGTACCGCGGATAATCTTCGTCCCAACAGGGATGGAAGGTTATTTTTTTAATTTGAAATATATGGCAGCAGAGCATTATGTGGACTGTTGCAGAATCGTAAGTACGCAAATATAGGAGGCATTACAATGAAGACGTATAATCCAAGTGCCATTGAAAAGAAATGGCAGGAAATTTGGGAGAAAAACGAAACATTTAAGGCAGATGATAATTCAGACAAAAAGAAATTTTACGGGCTTGTGGAATTTCCATACCCTTCAGGAGTAGGACTGCATGTGGGTCACATTCGCGCATACACATCCCTGGAAGTAATATCAAGGAAAAGAAGACTGGAAGGATATAATGTATTATTCCCCATAGGCTGGGATGCTTTCGGCCTTCCCACAGAAAATTATGCAATACAGACAGGCATACACCCCAGAACAGTTACCGACAAAAACATTAAGGTATTTACCCAGCAGCTTAAAAAGGCAGGCTATTCCTTTGACTGGACAAGAACAGTTGACACAACAGACCCGGAATACTACAAGTGGACCCAGTGGATATTCGTTCAGCTATTCAAACACGGTCTGGCTTTCAAGGATAAAACATACGTTAATTTCTGCAACAGCTGCAAGGTGGTACTTGCCAACGAGGAATCACAAAACGGTGTATGTGACCGCTGCGGAAGCGAAGTAGTACAAATGGAAAAAGATGTATGGTTCCTGAAAATAAGAGAATACGCCGACAAGCTGTTAGAGGGCTTAAATGAAGTTGATTTCTTACCCAGAATCAGACTTGAGCAGGAAAACTGGATAGGTCGTTCCTACGGCGCTGAGGTTGACTTTAAACTCAAGGATACCTCAGATAAGCTGAGGGTATTCACAACAAGACCCGATACCTTGTACGGCGTAACATTTATGGTTATTGCACCCGAGCATCCGTTCCTGAAAAAATATGCTTCAAGAATTGAAAACCTGAATGAAATCAAAGAATACCAGGATCAGTCAAAGAAAAAGACGGAATTTGAAAGAGTACAGTTAGCTAAAAACAAAACCGGAGTTGAAATAAAAGGACTCACCGCCATAAATCCGGTTTCAGGCAAAGAAGTACCTGTATGGGTTGCAGACTATGTTATGATGGGTTACGGTACAGGAGCAATCATGGCAGTTCCGGCTCACGATTCAAGAGACTGGGAATTTGCTAAAAAGTTTAATATACCGATAATTGAAGTTATTAAGGGCGGAAACGTACAGGAAGAAGCATTTACAGACGTGGAAGACGGAATACTGGTAAATTCGGAAATATTAAACGGACTTAGAGTAAAGGAAGCCATTGACAAAATAATCGGATTCTTAAAAGACAAAGGCTTAGGAGAACCAAAGACAAATTACAAGATGAAGGACTGGGCATTTAACAGACAAAGATACTGGGGAGAGCCTATTCCAATAATTCACTGTCCACACTGCGGAATGGTTCCGGTACCCGAAGAAGAGCTGCCTGTTACCCTGCCTGATGTAGAAAACTACCAGCCTACGGAAACAGGAGAATCACCTCTGGCAAATATAACCGAATGGGTTAATGTAAAATGTCCTGTATGTGGCTGTGATGCAAAAAGAGAAACAGATACAATGCCCCAGTGGGCAGGTTCATCCTGGTACTTCCTGAGATACATGGATCCACACAACCATGAGGCACTGGCATCAAAAGAAAAATTAAACTACTGGGGACCCGTTGACTGGTACAACGGAGGTATGGAGCATGTAACAAGACACCTTATATACTCCAGGTTCTGGCACAGATTCCTGTACGATATAGGAGCCGTAACCTTTAAAGAACCCTATGCAAAGCGAACCGCACAAGGGCTGATACTCGGCTCGGACGGCGAGAAGATGTCCAAATCAAGAGGAAATGTGGTTAACCCCAACGAAATAATAGATGAATATGGGGCAGATACTCTGAGAACCTATATTATGTTCATCGGAGACTATGAAAAATATGCAGTATGGAATGACTCCAGCGTTAAGGGCTGCAAAAGGTTTTTAGACAGAGTCTGGAAGCTCCGGGAAATGGTAACAACCGAAGAACAATATTCAGAAAAGCATATGACTCTGATGCATAAAACAATCAAGAAAGTCAGCGAAGATTACGAAGCCATGAAGTATAACACTGCCATAGCTGCAATGATGAGCTTCGTAAACGATATAACCTCAGATAATTACATTACCAGAGGTGAGCTTAAGTCATTTGCAACATTGCTGAACCCTGTTGCACCTCATATAACCGAAGAAATATGGGAAGAAATGAATTTTGGAGGAATGTTAAACCAAGCATACTGGCCTCAATGGGATGAAGAAAAGACAGTGGATGATGTAATTGAACTGCCCGTACAGGTAAGCGGTAAAGTAAGAGGAAAAATCCTGGTGTCTAAGGATGCAGATGTTGAAACTGCAAGAAAATTAGCAGCAGAAGATGAGGCAATAAATAAGTACCTGAATGGAAAAACAACTGTTAAGGAAATATATGTACCCGGTAAAATTTTCAATATTGTTGTCAGATAGAGACAAAAAAGAGGAAGTTGACTATTGTTTACAGATACTGTATATTTATATATAAGATGGCATACTTTTCTAAAGAAAAGGACGCAAAGCATGAAGTCTAAGGGATGAAAATCCTATGATGGTTCGGCCGCTAAGAAATAGCGGCTATTTTTTTTTATTTTTAAAAAATATTTTTAAAATCTAAAACTTTTTGACATGACTCAGACGTCTACATATATATGTACATATATAATATATATATATATATATGGTGCAAACAACTATCAGCAATTAAGAGGATTAATATGGGACACATAGGCAGGACAATCGAAAAATACAGACAAGCTCTAAGTATTAGCCGAAAAGAGCTGGCAGAAGATATTTGTTCGGAAAAGCATATTTACCTGATTGAAAAAGGGGAACGCTCACCTTCAGCCAATATATTAAAGCAGTTAAGCGAAAAACTTGGAGTTAATTTATTTGAATTTTATCAGTATATTGACTGTGAAAACCCTATTGAGGTCAGAGATAAAATCAAAGACTTTTATATGTACAGAGCAAACCTCGATTTTATTACATTGATGAAGGTTTCGGTTGAGGCCTATGATATGTGGGACTTCAGGAACAAACCCTATAGCTTTGAGATCAGGTTAAATGACCTGTACTATATGGCTTTTGAAGATAATAGGTATGAGGAAACGAAGGTTAAATTAAAAAAGCTCCTTAAAGAAGCAGAAATATGGAAATATTCAGAAATGTTTTTAGTTAATGTTCATACCCTTATGACTACACTCTGCCTGATTACCCAGGATTTCACCGAAGCTAAAAACTCTGCTCTGAAGGCATTGAAGATCTTTCAGAGACAGTTCGATGTAGAAAAAAATCTGCCTTTATCTACAACAATGATTGTAAATCTGATGGGTGCATACTATGTAAACGGCGAATATGACGTTGTTATTGACATAGGCAATAAATTTCTAAAGATAAAGCAGGCATTTAATTCCTACGACAGAATTCACTACATATATTTTTTCATGTCCTTTGCCTGTTACACTAAAAATATGCGTGAAGAAGCTTATATATTTTTAAAAAAAGCAATTTATATACTCATGATGGACTTCAGACCCACTGATGTTACGTATGTTGCGATGATAGGCGAATTAGAGGAAATGTTAGAAGACCTGGACAAGGATTCAGAGCTGATACGTGAATTCAGAAAAAAATACAAAATATAAACAGTACAAGCCCTTTGCGCTACTGCAAGAAAGTGTGCATGGTAACGGATCTGCTATTAGAAAAGTTTTCGTTAAAAAATGTTTATTTCTCATAGAATTATTGACTTTATTTTTTAAAGTAACAATTGTTCTATATAATAGTCTGCATATATGTGTTAGCATTGCAATATATATAGTCTGTTGAATGTTAAAATTAATACTATATAAAACAATATATTATTTAAAAAAAATTATTAAAAAATGTTTAAACAAAATAACTAAGGGTATATTTTACTTTGCACTGATGAAAAGTTTCCTGATTAGTGCAATAATATCTGATTTTGTTATTTAACAGCGTATGCTTTTAAATAAAATAATTATTCGAGAGGAGGAAAGAAATGGAGAAAAGAAAAAGAGCAAAAGGAATAAGTATGATTCTCATGCTTATGATGGTCCTTCAGTTGATGATGCCGGTGAATCTTGCTTATGGAGATACAGTTCCGTTAGAAGATACAGTTATATCAGATGACACAAAGATAGAGGAGGTTTATGCTGAAATAGCAACGAAAGCAGCGATACAAGGATTTGGTGAGGAAGAACTTGACGATGAACAATTCGGTGATGAGAGAGTTGATGAAGCTTTGGTAGAAGTTCTGATTAATGGTCAAGGTCCTGGGACTGACGGAAAGTTTTCAGATATTCCAGCGGATGCTAATATCAGCATAGGATTCAAATTCAACTTTAAGGCTCTTGATGAAGAGGAAGAAGGTGAAGAAGGTTATGAATATAATGCAGGAAACTATTTTGAATTTAAGTTGCCAGAGAAAATTCAGATAAATAACATACCTTCAGAAGGTTATCTGCTTAATGATGAAAATGGAGTTCCTTATGTAAAAGTAACTATTGTAGGAGATACTATAAGGTTGACATTTGTTAAAAAGGTTCCTAATGCTAACTTATTTGTGGAATTTAAGCTTGAAGGAAAATTTGTCGATATTGATGAAGAAGACGGAGACACTATAATAATTAATATTGGATTCGGTGCAGATGAAATTGAAATAGGAGTAACCCCACCTATTACTGAGCCGGTTTCGATAGATGTAGAAAAGACTTCTGAGCTGGATTTGGAAAACAAAAGAATTATATGGACTGTTACAGTGACACCTGAAGAAGGAAAGGAAGCAAAAGATGTGGTTGTTACGGATTATTTCAATAATAGTAATAACCAGGTATTTGTTGAGGATAGTTTTAAAGTAACAAATTCAAATGGTGATGTTACAAGCGGTACGCTCGAGGTTAACAATAATAATTTTGTTTATAAATTTAAAGAACCGATAAGCGAGGAGCATACAATTACCTATGAAACAGATGTCTCAGGCTCATTGTTTAGCGAGAACGATACAACAAAATTTATTTCATATAAAAATGTAGTTGAAGCAAAAACTAATGACTTTGATCCAGTAATAAAAACGAGCGAACAAACTATCAACTGGATTTCAAAGTCAGGGGCAGAACAGACCGGGGAACACTCAGGTAAAATTAAGTGGACTGTAACTATAAAAAATGAAGGCGGTCTGCTGACAGGTAAAAATGGACTGCAAATTATTGATACAATAACAGGAAATCATGAATTTGATTCTATTTCACCGGTGCAAATTAAATTTGATACAGGTAAATATATTGATGATGTAGAAAAAGGTGAAGGTAATGAAAAAGGCAAATATAATATATCTGATAGCACTCTGATTTATACTTTCAGTGATACTGATATTTCAGAAGACTTTAAAACAACAACTCTTACGTACTATACCAAACTAAAAGAAGGCGGAGATAATAATAACAAAGAAATATACAGAAACAGCGCAAAGCTTCTTATACCGGGAGAAACAAGTGAATCAAGTGGTCCATCGGATGGGGTAAGTGTTGGTATAAAAGACGGTATTATTGAAAAAAGTGTAAGTGGTTCACACTCATATGAAAAGGGACTGATAATTGACTGGACTGTTTATCTGAATAAAAATAACCAAGGCGGTATATCAAATGTTAAATTTGTTGATATTATCCCTAACGGTCTAAAGTATGTTGAAAATTCATTTACGTATGGTGGTGTAAAATCCGAAGATGAAGATATAGTGATAAAAGAAAATGAAGATGGAACAACTACACTAACTTATGAAGTTAGTGGAGAAATAAGCGGACTGAAAAAAATAACCTATCAAACAAAAGTCAAAGAAGATTTCTTGGATTTAATAACTAATGGTAGTGTTAATTTTAAAAACAATGCAAGTGTTACCGGGGTCGGAATAAATGGAAACCAGGGAGATACTGCGACAACATCGGTATTAAATACGGTTATAACTAAAGAAGTTGATTTAAAAAATGACTATAATTATGATACGCGTGAAATTGGATGGAAGATTACTGTCAATCCAAACGAACTTCCATTAAAGGATGTTAGTATTACTGATATTATACCTGAAGGAATGGAGTTCTTGAGAGATACGTTTTTATTCGATGGTATTGCTTTAAAAGAAGAAGATGAATCAAAGCTTATTGAAGGAACAGCAAATGAAGGGAAGAATAATACATTTACTTTCACTATTGGGGATACATCTGAAGTCCATACAATTACTTTCAAAACAAGGGCTACAGAAGAATTTCTTGCTAAACAGGAAAATCTTAATAAAGCTGGCGGAATAACATTCAAAAACGAAGCACAACTTTTTGTTTCAGAAGAATATAAGGCAAATGCAATTGCGCCTAAAACAATAAATAATGATATTGTCCGTAAAGAAGGAGTAAGAACTGGTTTTGATTTGGTGAAATGGTATGTTCCGATTAATCTGAACAAAATAAATTTAGGTTCAATTGAGTTGTCTGATACTTTGCAACCTGAGCTTTCACTTGATATTGATTCGGTGAAGCTATATGCGCTTAATGTTGGTGAGGACGGAAAGTATAAAGATGGCAGTGAGTATAGATATGTATTGCCAAAAAATAATTTAGCTTCCGACAATAGCAAGTATGGGATAGGCTATGAAAACAACGTATTTACGTTTGATTTTATAGAACCAATAGGAAAAGAAGCGTATGTTTTAGAGTTTATAACATTTATTGATGCAACTAAGCCGGTTACAATTAAAAATGAAATCAACCTCAATGGTATTTCAGTTGCTAATAATCCAAGTTATGATTTGGGAACAATAAATGTTGATTATTGGGAAGGAGCTGCAGGCTCAACTCCAGCTACGCTTACTATCCATAAAGTTGATGGAAATAATGACAACATGATGTTGGAAGGAGCTGAATTTGAACTTAGAAATTCAAAAGGTAAAAAATTTCAAGGAGTTCCAAATGAAAATGGATCATATATTTTTGAAAACCTCAACCTTAGCAAATATTACATTAAAGAAATTAAAGCACCTGAAGGTTATTTGAAATATGACCACAATGCATTAGGTGAAAATCCTCTGGGGATTCCGGTTTCTGTAAATCATTCGGAAGGTATTGATTATTACTTTAAAAATAAAAAAGCTGAAGCTGATATCACTCTGATAAAGAAAAGTGATTCAGGATTGCCACTGTCCGGAGCAGGATTTACGCTATATGATTCAAAAGGTGAAACTGTAGTAGGGGAACGGGAACCTGTAACAAGTGATGCTGATGGTAAAATTACATTTGAAGGAATTCCTAAGGGTGATTATATCATCAGAGAAACTATAACTCCTACTGGGTATAAACCGTTAACAGAAGATATAAAAGTATCTGTGGAAATAAATTCAGACGGAACTGAAATGGTAGTGGAGATTAATGGTAAACAAGAAAATGGCGAATATGTAGTCACTAATGAATTGATTGATGAAGTGATTATTATAAAAGTCGATTCTTCAAGAACGGGTGTACCTGGTGCGGAATTTGGAATTTACAATAAAGCTGATGGCTCTGAGATAAAGAAGACAACTTCTGTTCAGAATGGAACAGTTTTGTTTGAAGGTATGACCAAGGGAGATTATGTAATCAAAGAAATTAAAGCACCTGGCGGATACTTAAAATCAAATGATGAAGTATTTGTAAAAGTGGATTATAGTGAAAACGGTGAAGAGCTGGTTATAACTTACAGCAATAATGACAAAGATTACACAAATGAGGCTCCTGAGTTTGTTAATAAATCAATAGACATTAGCCTTGATAAAACAGACAATAGAAATAACACTCTTAAGGGCGCAGAATTTACGCTCTATAATGAAATAGGTAAAATTGTTGGTACTGAAACTTCAAATGCTGATGGCAAGGTAGTGTTCAAGGCAGTTCCTGCCGGAACATACATTATCAAGGAGACCAAAGCTCCTTCCGGTTACAGAAATTATGACGGTGAAATTAAGGCAGTTGTGGAAGCAGACGGAAAAGTAACGCTTACTGTGGATGGCACTGATTTTGACGGGACTGTAGTCAATACGAAGAGACCTACCGGCGGTGGTGAAGATCCGGATAAACCCAATAAACCTGATAAGCCTACAAAGCCAGAGGAACCGACAAAGCCTGAAGAACCAACACCGGGCGAACCGACGAAACCCAGTGAACCTGAGACTCCGGCAAATGGAAGTATTTTAATCAATAAGGTAGACGAGAAGTCCATGGCTCTTCCGGGAGCGGAATTCACACTGTATGATGAGAATAATAATATAGTTGGAATATCCGTATCTGATAAAGACGGAAAGGTTATGTTTGAGAACCTTAAGGATGGGAAATACACCATAAAAGAAACAAAGGCACCGGATGGATATGCTCTTGTGGATACTGCACTGGAAGTGAATGTTGCAGACGGAAATTCACAAAGCTATAAATTCAGAAATGTACCGGAATCACTTCTGATACAGGATCCTGACGTACCAAAGGGATGGGAATTCATAGGTGAACCTGATGTACCGAAAGGAACAGCTACATTACCTGATACAGGCAGTCCTCTTAACACATGGATGCTTGGATTAATCGGATTGTCACTGGTACTGGCAGGTGTGATTTTAAACAAAAAGAGAAACTATATAGGTTAAATTGATGAGAGGAGCTGTGCTCCTCTCAAATTTTAAGAGGATGTATATGATAAGAAAGTATTTGCCCCGTATTTTGATTTTTTTGGGTATTGTAATAATGGGAACTGCAGTGTACTTGGAAATCAGCACTGAATATTATCAGAAAAAATTAGTTGAAGAATATGACAGGTATGTTAGCGAGATCGCCATGCAGGAGGGTGAGAACGAAGAACCGTCACAGCCTGCTGCTGAGACGCCGCCTGAAATAAATTCTGAGGAGGAAAAACCTCAGGAAGCAGCGGAAGTAAATCCTGTGGATAAGTATCTTGAGGGAAAGGAGCTTAGCGGAATTATAGAAATCCCGAAGCTCGGAGTAAAGGCAGCAATACTTGAAGGAACTGATGACAGGGCTTTGAAATACACTGTGGGACATTATCCGGGCACTGCAAATCCCGGTGAAAAAGGTAACTGCGTTCTCTTGGGTCACAGAAACTATGTGTACGGACACTATTTCAGGAAGCTGAATGAGCTGGAGGCAGGGGATCGGGTTATAATAAGAAGAGGGACTGATACTTTCACATACACTGTGACTGAATCGTTTGTGGTGGAGCCGGAGGAAGTATGGGTTTTGGATCCTGCAGAGGATGCTGTTTTGACAATGATTACCTGTACGCCTGTACCCACATATACTCACAGGCTTATAGTCAGGGGTGTTATTTCGGAGTAGGTGGATTTTTCACCTGATGCTCAGAATGACATACTGGATCTGCAGCTTGTTCATGAGTATGGTATGACTCGCTTATATTTATGGAGGAAGTTAATCTTCCTTTTTTTTGTCGGGTAATATATAATGTTAGTTAATAAATTTTGACGGAGGAGAAGGGCTGCTTATCAGGACCGGTTTAATTGGCTGTGTGGGTAGGCATCTGTGGCGTTGCAATGAATGATATAAAAAAAATAAATTTTGATTCTAAGGACAAGTTTTATAATTATTTGAATCTTAAACTTACCGGGTTAATTTGTGAGGAGCCGGATTGGCTTGCCAATCTGTCTAATGCTGCCGGTGTTTTATGGCTGCTCCTTGAGGATATTAACTGGGCGGGGTTTTATTTATATAAGAATGAAGAGCTTATTTTGGGGCCTTTTCAGGGGAGGCCTGCCTGCACACACATTAAAATAGGAAAGGGTGTTTGCGGAACTGCTGCTGAAACAAAAGAAACTCAGCTGATTAAAAATGTTCATGAGTTTCCGGGGCATATTGCCTGTGATTCTGCTTCAAATTCCGAAATAGTTGTCCCTATAATAAAGGATGACAGGTTAATTGGTGTACTGGATATTGACAGTCCTGTAATCGGCAGGTTTGATGAAAAAGACAGAAAACATTTGGAGAGATTTGTGGCGGTTATTGTCAGATATGTTAATTTCCCGGAGTGCTTTGTATAAGTCAGCCGAACAATTGACATCCCCTTTCATATAATATATCAAATGAAAAGGGGTGAATTTATGAATAACTTAGCGAGTTATACAAGTAACAGCTACGAGACACATAATCCATACGACTCATATTATCCATATGATCCATATGATCCTTATTATACATACCCACAGTGGAATCAAAAAAACGGATACTTTGATTATGGGAATCCGGTATATGGGCAGGCGACAGGGAGCTGTTACTGTAAAAAATCATATTTAAGAATACTTAATACTTATGAGGATGCTGATTTTAATGTACAAATTAATGAAATTGTAATGGCGGAAAACTTAAAAACAGGGCAGTACACCAGGTATGCTCAGTTTTCACCGGGAACGTATCGGGTTAAAATTTGCGGTTCAGCAGAGCCTGAAAAATTAATATTTGAATCTGTTATTGCTGTTGACCGGAATTTGACTTACACAGGGGTAATAGCTGCTGATGATGAGGATTCTGCTGATATATGCATTCTGATGATTCCGGAAGCAAAGGAAAATGCCATAGCCGGAAGAATGTCTGCATTAAGATTTACAAACATTGTTTATGGCACTCCTGATTTAGAGATAGTTGCATCAGACGGGACAGTGCTGTTGTCGAGCCTGGGATTTGGCGGTGTCTCCTGTAATCTTGCAATACCATCGGGAAGGTACGATTTAACGCTTCGGGAAAAAAGAAGTAAGAATGATGTAAAAGCTTTTAAGGCTGACTTTGCTCCAAGGATGCATTATACTTTATTTGTAACGGGAAAGTATGGTAAGGAGTCTGATGTTAAAATAATTATACCTGAGGATGGAGTTAATTATCTGGAATTGTGCTGATTTATAAAACAAGCGTAATGCTTGTTTTTTTATTGTAGATGAAAAGTTCTTGTGATATAATTTAGATGTTGCTATTGCTGATAGTCGGAGGCATCTCCGATAGTGGCTAAGAATTACGGCGACAGAAATCATAAAAAGAGGGATAAAATGAAGACAATTGGAATTATTGGAGGAATGGGTCCTCTTGCAACGGTTGATTTATACCGCCGCATAGTCCTGAGAACCAGGGCGGAAAAGGATCAGGATCATATACATGTTATTATTGACAGCAATACTGACATACCTGACAGAACTAAGGCAATCATTGCAGATGGAGAAGATCCGACTCCGGAATTGATTAAATCGGCAAAAAGACTGGAGCAGGCAGGTGCTGATTTTTTAATAATGCCCTGCAATACGGCTCATTACTTCATAGACAGGGTAAGCGGGAGCGTACACATACCATTTGTTAATATGCTTGAGGAAACGGTTAAGAGCACCTGTGATAAATACGGAAAGAATACTGTGGTGGGAATAATGGCTACTGACGGTACGGTGAAGTCCGGAATATATGAAAAATATTATTCAAAGCTTGGAATTAAGACGATAGTTCCTGATAAGACCCAGGAAAAAATAATGATGTTTATATATGAGGTAGTAAAGGCAGGAAAGCTTGAGCAAGGAACTGATCTTATGTTTGAATGTGTTGAGGAACTAAGGCAGAAGGGAGCAAATGCTTTTCTTTTAGGCTGTACCGAGCTTTCATCTGCACAATATTATTATGGATTTGAAGGTTCCTTTATAAACCCTATGGAAGCATTGACCGAGGCGTCTATTAAATATGCCGGAGGAGAGATTAATTAAATGATATCAGAAAAATAGGTTGAAAAGTGCGAACGATTAATGTATAATTTAACAAAAACATTCGCATGGAGTAATCATGAAAAAATATAAAAGAAATCAAAGAGTTGGTGCATTAATGAAAATTTTCGCAGAAAGACCCAATTATGTTTTTTCTTACAACTATTTTTCTGAAATTTTTAATGCAGCTAAATCTACCATAAGTGAGGATGTGGCAATTGTTAGGGAGCTGGTTGAGGAGCTTGACTACGGAAAGGTAGAAACCATATCAGGAGCTTCAGGAGGGGCTGTTTTTGTTCCGGTTATGGGGGTAAGGGAAAAAAATGATATTCTTAATGAGCTGTGTAACTTGTTTTCCAATAAAAACAGGATACTGCCCGGAGGATTCATCTATTTTACCGATATATTTAACAATCCCGGAATTGTAACAAATATTGCCAGGATTATAGCTTCGGAGTTTACTGATAAAAAACCGGATTGTATAGTAACTGTCGAAACTAAGGGAATACCTGTTTCAATTTTAACCGGGCAAAAGCTTAATGTACCTGTGGCGGTAATAAGAAGAAATAACAAGGTAACTGAGGGAGCTACAGTGAGCATTAATTACGTATCAGGTTCCTCTAACAACATACAGACCATGTCGCTGTCAAGAAGGTCTCTGAAGGAAAATTCAAGAGTCCTGATTGTGGATGATTTCATGAAGGGCGGCGGAACATGCAAGGGAATGGCGGATATGATGAGAGAATTTAACGCAGAGGTTGTTGGTACTGCGGTTGTCATTGAAACCAGGGAGCCGGGTAAGAAATTAGTTGATGAATATTTGTCTCTTTTGCTTCTAAACAATATTAATGAAAAGGACGGAATTATTGATATTCAGCCAAATAATAAATTGTTAAAATAAGTTCATACTTTTTTTGCCAAAAAAGAAAATGTTTTTTTGCTTTTTTTTTACAAGTATAGTATAATAGGATAAATAGACATAATCTTTTGGGGGAAGGTGGTGACAACATGAGAATCTCCGACGTAAGAGTAAGAAAAATAAGTTCTGAAGGTAAGATGAAGGCAATCGTTTCCGTTACATTTGATGATTGTTTTGTGGTTCATGACATTAAGATTATTGAAGGACAAGACGGCTTGTTCATAGCTATGCCAAGCAGAAAAATGCCCGATGGAGAGTTTAAAGACATAGCTCATCCTATCAATTCTGAAACAAGAAATCTTGTTGCGGAAGCTGTTTTTAAGGCATATGAAGAAAAGCGACATGAAGAAGAAAATGCTGAAGCATCTCTTCTGTAGCGCTGCTGATGATTACATAATCAACAGTATCCGGGTCTTATATAAGACCCTTTTATTGTGCTGTCAACTGAGTCGTTAGGTGATAATGCAATTTTACGGGGAAAAGTGAATTTTTTTTGACTTAATTAATAATATGTAATATAATATCACAGTATTACAAATTTAGGAGAAATAATATGAGTATTTCAATTATATTGGCAGCGGGCGAGGGAACGAGAATGAAATCCGGTATTTCCAAGACTCTGCATAGGGTTTGCGGGAAGGAAATGATTAAGTATGTTATTGAGGCTGCTGAAAATTCCGGAACGGATAAAAACATAGTTGTGCTCGGGCATGGAAAAGAAAGTGTCGAACATGCTATTGAGGGTATGAATGTAGAAACGGTTGAACAGCCTGTGGGACCGGGTGTCCCATACGGAACAGGATTTGCGGTTATGGCGGCTTCGGATTTTATCAATGATGATGATTCGGTAATAATTCTATGCGGTGATAGTCCGTTAATTAGGGAAGAGACTCTTTCGAAATTTATGAAGTATCATGAGGATAATGGCTGTGCCGTATCTGTAATGACGGCATATCTTGATAATCCGGGAGGGTACGGAAGAATAGTGAGGAGTCATGGCACTTCAATGGGCATTGTTGAAGAAAAGGATGCTTCTGAGGAAGTTAAAAAAATTAAAGAAGTAAATACGGGAATTTATTGTTTCAATGGGAAGCTGTTAAAATATTCTTTGGGTAAAATAGGTACTGACAATTCCCAGTGTGAATACTATCTTACCGATACGATTAAGGTTCTGAACAGTGAAAACTACAAGACAGGATGCTGGGTTTTGGAGGATTCCACTGAAATGAATGCTGTCAATGACAGGGCACAGTTGGCTGAAGTAACTAAGATGATGCAGGAGAGGATAAACAGGAGACACATGCTTTCCGGAGTCACCTTAATTAACCCTGAAAATACATACATTGACGCTTCTGTTGCGATAGGAATGGATACCGTTATTTATCCGGGAACCATATTGGAAGGAAAAACCGCTATCGGTTCTAATTGCACCATAGGTCCTAACGCATATATAATTGATTCAACCATTCATGACAATGCACTCATTGAATCCTCAAAGGTTATAGAGTCGGTTGTTGGGAACGGGACAAAGGTTGGACCTTTTGCTTATTTAAGACCGGGAACTAATTTAGGAAAAAATGTAAAAATTGGTGATTTTGTGGAGGTTAAGAAATCAACTATAGGAGATAACTCAAAATCATCACATCTTGCATACATAGGGGATGCGGAAATTGGAAAGAATGTTAATATAGGATGCGGCGTGATATTTGTAAATTATGACGGAAAAAACAAGCATCTTACAACAGTGGGGGACGGAGCTTTTATCGGAAGCAATTCAAACCTGATTGCTCCTGTAAATATCAGTCAGAAAAGTTTTGTTGCCTGCGGTTCTACAATCACAGATGATGTTGAGGAAGGCGATCTGGCAATTGCCCGTGCAAGGCAGGTTAATAAAAAAGGTTTGGGTAAGAACAGATATTAGAGGTAAATATGTATATAATTGCAGGACTTGGCAATCCGGGTAAAGAATATACAGGCACCAGACATAATGTTGGATATGATGCATTGGAATGTTTGGCGGACAAGTGTGATGTAAAATTAAATAAATTGAAATTTAACTCCGTCTATGGTGAAACAGTTATAAACGGAGAAAAGGTCATGCTTGTAAAGCCTGTAACTTATATGAACAGAAGCGGGGACGCCATAGATGAAATAATGAAATTTTATAAAATTCCGGTTGAAAATTTAATTGTAATTTATGATGATATTGATATACCTGTGGGAACTCTTAGAATAAGACCTCACGGCAGTTCGGGAACTCACAACGGAATGAGATCCATAGTGCAGCATGTGGGAAGTGACTTTCCGCGTATAAGAATAGGCATAGGAAGAAATCCGGATATGGATCTGGCTGATTATGTTCTTCAGAAATTCAGCAGCTTGGAAAGGGATGTAATAAAAGCAATACAGGAAAAGGCAGCAGATGCGGCAAAAGAAATAATTGAGAATGATGTTGACATGGCAATGCAGAAGTATAACGGTATAATTAATAAGGGTGAACAATGAGCAAAATTTTGTTTGAGCAGTTTCAAAAGACGGATAAATTTAAAAGAGTAGTTGAAAATTACAGAGACGGCAAACGCCAGCTCATTCAGGGTGTCAATGAAGAAAGCATGGCTTTTCTTGTGTGCAATTTATTGGATTGTGCGGCTGATAAAATCCTTCTTATAACGAGTAATGAAACTAAAGCAAGAAAGTTCGAGGATGAAATAAGGGCATACACAAATTATGGTGACAGGCTTCAGCCCAAGGAATTTTTATTGTACAACGTTGATGCCCTAAGCAGGGATGTGGAATACAAAAGGGCTGATGTCCTTGATAAAATTATAAATTCCAAAAAATCAGTGGTTACAGCTTCTGTAAATTCGGTTATAACAAGGGTACTGCCTAAAGATAGATTTAAGGATTCTGTTATAGAATTAAAATATGGAAACAGCTATGATTTAAATGAGCTTAAGAGCAGCCTGGTGAATCTGAAGTATGAACGGGTGGATGTTATAGAAGGCATCGGGCAATTTTCTGTCAGGGGAGGAATTGTTGATGTTTTTTCTCCTTCGGAATCAAACCCTGTCAGAATTGAATTTTTTGATGATGAAATTGATTCAATACGGTCAGTGGATCTCATAACTCAGCGTTCTGTCAAAAACTTAAAATCTGTCAGAATAATTCCCTGCAGCGATATAGTGTTCCGTAAGGATGAAATAAAAAAGGTATTATCTGAAATAGACAAGGATTATCAAAACAGGATAAACAAAATCAAGGATTTGCAAAACAGCAGAGAGGTTGAAAAAAATCTTAACAGCCTCTACAGCTATTACCGTGAAAAATTGAGCAGCGGACTTCAATTGGAAAATGCCGATCTCATGGTTCCTTTCGCAAGGGACAGCTTTGTGAGCATACTGGATTACTTTGGTGATGATTTCATACTTGTTCTGGATGAACCCGAAAGAATATTTGAAGAATTAAAAGGTTTTAATGAAAGCTTTGAATTGAAATACGGTGAATTATTTGAAAAAGGCGAAATATTCACGAAACAGAGTAAATTGTACCTCGATGCACAGGATTTGAAGTCAAAAATATCTGAAAAACCATTTATATCTGTAAATGGCAGGGAAAAAACTTTTAGAACTGATGATTCTGTCTCGCTGCTATTTAAGGAAGCCCCCTCATATTACGGAAAGATGGAGGACCTGTCTAAGGATCTAAACAGGCTGAAGTATAAAGGGTACAAGGTTGCCATAGTGCTTTCTTCCAATGAAGGATGCCAGAAGCTTCACAGCATATTAAATGACTATGAATGTACAACAACATTATCAAAGGATGCCAATATTGCAGCGGAAAGCGGACAAGTGATAATTGTTCCCGGAGAATTGAAAAAAGGCTTCGAATATTATGATAATAAAATACTGGTGCTCACTGAGAATGAAGTATTAGGTTCTCTCCGGAAAAAGCCTCATAAGCCTAAAAAGCAGAAAGGCTCTAAGATTGAAGTTTTTACAGATTTAAAGGTTGGGGACTATGTGGTGCATGAGCACCATGGAATCGGACAATATGTGGGGATTGAAAAAATAGAGGTCCAGAATATCAAGAAAGACTACCTGTGTATCAAGTACAAGGGTGAGGATAAGCTTTATGTTCCGGTGGATCAGATGTCCCTGATTCAAAAATATATTGGTTCCGACTCGGAGAAACCCAGGCTTAATAAAATGGGAAGCGCAGAATGGGTAAAAACCAAGGAGCGATCAAAAGCAGCAATAGAAAATATGGCTGCCGACCTTGTAAAGCTATATGCGCAGAGAAAGGTTGTCAAGGGTTATGCTTTTTCGCCTGATACAGAATGGCAGAAGGAGTTCGAATACAAGTTTCCTTTTCAGGAAACAGATGACCAGCTGCGATGTATAAAAGAAATCAAGAAAGACATGGAAAAGCCTGTAAGCATGGACAGACTGCTTTGCGGGGATGTGGGCTTCGGAAAAACCGAGGTGGCTATGAGGGCAGCTTTCAAAGCGGTTATGGATTCAAAGCAGGTTGCAATACTTGTTCCTACAACCATATTGGCACAGCAGCATTATTCCAACTTAATTGACAGGTTCAGGGGCTATCCGATAAAGATTGAAATGTTGTCAAGATTCAGAACTCCCCACCAGCAGGCTAAGGTTATCAATGATTTAAATAAAGGAATGGTTGATATTGTCGTAGGCACACATAAGCTGCTGGCTAAGGATTTGAAGTTTAAGGATTTAGGCCTTTTAATAATTGATGAAGAGCAGAGATTCGGAGTTAAACACAAGGAACTTATCAAGCAGCTTAAAACGAACATAGATGTATTGACGCTTTCGGCTACGCCGATTCCAAGAACGCTTCATATGTCGATGATTGGCATCAGAGACATGAGCATTATATCAGAGCCGCCGGGAGACAGGCTGCCTATTCAGACCTATGTTATAGAACATAATGAAGGAATTATTAAAGATGCAATTGAAAAAGAAATTTTAAGAGGCGGGCAGGTCTACTATGTTCATAACAGAGTAATTGATATTGACAATACTGCGTCAAAGCTTCAGAAGCTTGTCCCTTCTGCAAGAATAGCAGTTGCTCACGGGCAGATGAGCGAAAGGCATCTTGAAAATATAATGCTGGAATTTGTTCAAAAGGAGTATGATATATTGGTATGCACCACAATTATAGAAACAGGAATGGATATTCCCAATGTGAATACTCTTATTATTGACAATGCCGACCATTTGGGACTTTCTCAGCTATACCAGCTAAGGGGGCGTATCGGCAGGTCAAACAAAGTATCCTTTGCTTATCTGACTTACGAAAAGGATAAAATGCTTTCTGAGGTGGCAGATAAAAGGCTCAAGGCTATTAAAGAATTTACGGAATTTGGTTCGGGTTTTAAAATAGCAATGAGGGACTTGGAAATAAGAGGGTGCGGAAATATACTGGGAGCTGAACAGCACGGACATATGCTGGCAATAGGTTATGATTTGTATGTTAAGTTCTTAGACAGGGCAGTTAAAGAATTACAGGGAAATATAAATGAAGATGTGGATATTGAAACATCTGTGGATTTAAGTGTGGATGGATATATTCCCTCAACATATATAGAAAATGAAGAGCAAAAAATAGAGATATACAAAAAAATTGCGGCAACCACAAGTAAAGAAGACACTTATGATATTACAGAAGAAATTATTGACCGATTTGGAAATCCGCCAAAACAGGTTGACAATCTGCTTAAAATATCTTACATTAAATCATTGTGTCAAAAGCTTCATGTAAAATCCATTACTCAAACAGGTATTACGGTAAATATTGAATTAAATTCGGGAAATGATCTGAACCAGGACATAATAGGTTTCCTGATTGAAAACTTCAATACAAAAATAAAATTTGACGTTTCTAAAGAGCCTGTTATTAAATATAGATTAGATTCCGCAGAGCAGCAGGTTATACTTGCGGAACTGGAAAAATTCTTTGAAATATTAAACAACTATAAAGCAGGTTTAAAGGAATCTGTTAGGGAGGAAAAGTTTGAAACAAATAT
>DHUT01000078.1 GCA_002409285.1 Firmicutes bacterium UBA5227
AAATTTAATTAAAGGAGAATGAAATGAAAAAATTTAAAACTATTAACCTGTTATGCTTATTATTTTTACTGGCAGCACTCATAGTCGGGTGTTCAGACAATGGACAGGCTTCGGCACAACCATATGAAAGATTAGAACAAAATCCAGAATCAGAAAAAAATTCTTATATAATGGGGCTGGACGATACATTTGCACCTATGGGTTTCAGGGACGAAAGGGGTAACCTTGTGGGTTTCGATATTGAACTGGCTAATGAGGCGGCAAAGAGAATGGATATAACCATAGAATTCCAGCCAATTGACTGGTCAATGAAAGAAACTGAATTAAATGCAGGCAATATAGACTTTATTTGGAACGGATATTCGGTTACCGGTGAAAGGAAAGAAAAGGTTGCTTTTTCAGCACCGTATCTAAAAAACAAACAAATTATAGTTGTTTTAGCAAACTCAGATATTAAGTCCAAGGATGATCTTGACGGTAAAAATATTGCGGTACAGGCTGAATCAAGTGCGTTGGACGCCATTAATTCAGAGCCTGAATTTGTTAAAAAGGTAAATGAATTGTCAGAATTCTCCACTAACAACGAAGCATTTATGGATTTGGAAGCTAAAAGATCAGATGCTCTAATAGTTGACGAAGTACTGGCAAGATACTACATGAAACAAAACGGTCAGGAAAACTATAAAATATTAAATGAGGACTTCGGTGACGAAGAATATGCGGTTGGCTTGAGAAAATCTGATACAAAACTATTAGAGAAATTAAATACGGCCTTTGATGAAATGAAAAATGACGGAACCTACGGCCAAATTTATGCCAGATGGTTTTCTGAAAATTAAAATAGCGGAAGGATGAGGAATAGTATGGAATCAAAAATATTAGAAATGTTTGTGCCAATGACACTAAAAGGGCTCAAAATTACATTGGGAGTGTTTTTAGTAACTCTCATTGCTTCTTTACCTTTATCTATAATAGTTGCCAGACTGAGAATGTCTAAAAATAAAATAATTTCATTCATAATTGGAATATACATTTACATAATGAGAGGAACTCCCCTTTTATTGCAGCTTATGTTTATATTTTTCGGATTTTATTACGTTCCTTACATCGGTTACGCATTCAGCAGAACACAGGCTATATTTATAGCATTTATATTAAACTATACTGCATACTTCGCTGAAATATTCAGAGGCGGTATTAACTCTATAGATACGGGGCAGTATGAAGCGGCAGAAGTTTTAGGCTTATCCAAAGTGCATACATTCATAAAAATAATCTTGCCTCAGGTTTTAAAAAATGTGCTGCCTTCTATAGGAAATGAAGTAATAACATTGGTTAAGGACACTTCTCTGGTTTATATCCTCGGAGCAGGTGACATATTAAAAGCGGCCAAATCTGTTTCAAATAAATATTCTGCCTTTAGCCCATACATATATGTAGGATTGGTTTATTTGGCTATAACCGCAGTGCTTACTAAGCTATTGGCAAAAATAGAAAGTAAGTACGATTACTACAGGTAGGAGGGATGGCATGGTATTAGAAATTAACAATTTAAGCAAGAAATTCGGTGACGATACAGTGTTGGATGGAATATCCTTTTCTGTAAATAAGGGTGAGATTGTGTGCATAAGAGGTAAATCCGGAGAGGGAAAGACTACATTGTTAAGATGCATTAATAATCTTGAAGTACCTGACAATGGTTCTATAAAAATAAACAACTTATATTTGTTCAAGGTTGAGGATGGCAGTGTACATCGTGCTGCAAAGACTGAGCTTCAAATGATTCGACAGGAAATAGGACTTGTTTTCCAGGGTTTTAACCTGTTTCCCCACATGACAGTTATGGAGAATCTAATGGAAGCACCAAAATTTCTTAAATTGCCAACCAAAAAAATAAATAGTCGTGCTTTTGAATTATTAAAGCAATTGGAACTTGAAAATAAATGTAATTGCTATCCTTTCCAGCTTTCAGGTGGTCAAAAACAAAGGGTTGCAATTGCAAGGGCTTGTATGCTCAATCCTTCAATACTGTGCTTTGATGAGCCCACATCAGCCTTAGATGAAAGTACAGGTAATCAAATCTTTAAAATCATAAGACATTTATCCACTCAGGGAATTGCAATTATTATAGTGAGCCATGATAATGGGTTCGTCGATAAAATCGCTCAAAAAGTTATAACGCTATCTGAAGGAAAAATAATTGTAGGCAAATAAGTGCAAGAAAGGAGTTGTAATTGCACAACTCCTTTCAAAAACTACCGTTCAGCTTGTTCTTTCTACAGGCATCCGTCTGAAAAATCAGGATGGCATACAATTTCTACCTGATCATCATTTAACAGCTTTATTATATGCTGTTCAATCTCTTCCGGCGTAATGTTAGGAGCAAATCTTGCAACCACTGTTCCATCTTTATCGACTAAAAATTTAGTAAAGTTCCACCTGATGTCGTTTTCTACTACGCCCGGTGTAAAATCCTTAACCTTATTATATAATTCAACCGTTTCTTTATTTCTGTATTCTTCAGCGGTTGTCTTTAAATATTTATATAAGGGGTTTTCATTTTCGCCGTTTACTTCTATTTTAGAAAATTGCTTGAAATCAACGCCAAAGTTTAATCTGCAGAATCCTACAATCTCCTCGTTAGTTCCCGGTGCCTGTTCAAGGAACTGATTGCTGGGGAAGTCTAATATTTCAAAACCTTCTGACTTATATTTTTCATATAACTTTTGTAGCCCATCATATTGAGGAGTAAAACCACATCCTGTTGCTCCGTTAATAATCAGCAAAACCTTTCCTTTATAATCTGATAACGTAACATCCTTATTTTCCGCATCTTTCATTGTAAAATCATATATTTTCATGTAACCCTCCTAAATTCTTAATAATTAGTTATGTATAGTATATACCCTGTTTTTAGATTTATAATCATATTTTCACTTATTCTTTGTTACTGTACGGCTGAAAATCTTCTTATTGAAATATAGGAGCATCGATCCATTGTAATTCTGAAAGTGAAAATGTACTTATCCTATTTTGACAAATGTATTACTTCTGTCAATTTAGTAATATTAAAAAATATTTTAATATGAAAACTCCCCTAAAAATAGTCAAAACAATATTTGATTTTGTAATTTAGATGTTTTTTTACTTTTTTAAACAAATATTGTTTTGTTAGTTTATTAACTTCATGTTAAGAAAACGTAATCAATTCTATGCGTTAAAAAATCCACATATAAAATTTCATCAAAATAAAAGCTTTGTTTTCATAAATTAAGATTGTATTGATATATATTAACATTTGTTAATTTTAGAGCGTTGTACATAAGTGCATTATATGCTAAAATAAAGGAAAGCGTTATATTCCGCAATAGTATGACGTTTTTTAATTATAATAGAAGGAGGAGAAAAAATTATGGAAACACTTATGAGTATCAACGAATTTATCAACGGTATTGTCTGGGGCTGGCCAAGTCTTATACTAATCGTTGGAACAGGAATTTATTTAACTGTACGCACTAATTGTTTTTCAATCGTAAGAATTGGTTATGTGCTCAAAAACACCCTAATGAAAATGTTCTCTAAGGATGATAAGGGTGAAGGTGAGGTATCTGCATTCCAGGCAGTTTCCACTGCTCTGGCAGCTACCGTAGGAACAGGTAATATTGCCGGAGTTGCAACAGCTATTGCCACAGGAGGTCCCGGTGCTTTATTCTGGATGTGGATAGCAGCTCTGTTTGGCATGACTACCAAGTTTGCAGAAGTAGTACTGGCCGTACACTACAGGGAAACTACTCCTGACGGAAGAATTACAGGGGGTCCTATGTACTATATTCAAAACGGTCTGAACAAGAAATGGCTGGCAAAGATATTTGCCTTTTTCGGGGCATTTGCAGCATTTGGAATAGGAAATATGGTTCAGTCAAATTCTATTGCAGAAGCACTTAATGTTACATTCGGCGCAAATAAATTAATTGTTGGAATTGTTTGTGCTGTAATGACTGGCATAGTAGTTGTAGGCGGTATCAAGAGAATAGGTCAGGTAACAGAAAAACTGGTACCTTTCATGGCAGCATTCTACATTATCGGTGCTCTGATAATTGTTATTGCTAATATTACTCATCTGCCTGCAGCACTTGCATTGATTGTTAAGAGTGCCTTTACACCTGTGGCAGCAACCGGAGGATTTATAGGTTCAACTGTCATGCTTTCCATGCGATATGGTATTGCCCGTGGAGTATTTACCAACGAAGCCGGCTTAGGTTCAGCTCCTATAGCTCACGCCGCTGCAACTACTGACCACCCTATTCGCCAAGGCTTATGGGGAGTATTTGAAGTGTTTGTAGACACAATTGTAATAGCAACTCTTACCGGTCTTTGTATTATAGTTACAGGAGTATGGGATTCAGGTCTGACAGCCGCAGCTTTAACGGCTGAGGCTTTTAACAGCGTTATTCCTACTTACGGCGGATGGATAGTTGCAATAGGGCTTTTCCTGTTTGCATTTTCAACTATATTAGGCTGGGAATATTATGGAGAAAGATGCGCCGAATACCTGATTGGACCAAAGGTTAACATAGTTTACAGAGTACTTTGGGTTCCTTTCGTAATTATTGGTGCAGTAGGCGGGCTTGAAGTTCTTTGGGACCTGGCAGACACGATGAATGGATTGATGGCTATTCCAAACTTAATAGGTGTTATATTCCTGAGCCCGGTTGTATTCAAGCTTACAAGGGAGTTTTTTGCTAAGGAAAAAGTAAATAAACTTAATTAAAAAAATTGACTATATAAAGGCGGCACGATAGTGCTGCTTTTTATATTGAAAAAAATGCCTCCGTTTATAATTCTAATTTTGCATTTTTTTGCAACTTTTTTAGGGATTTGCATGGATATATTAAATAAATTTGAAAATAATAATACAGGAGGTGTTTATATGAATTTTACACAAAAAGAAAGAACATTACTGGAAGACCAAAAAAACCATGAGGAAATTTGCATAGAAAAATATTCAAATTATGCTAATTTAACACAATGCCCGGAACTGAAGAATATTTTTGAAAGCAATGGCCAGACAGAACAGGAGCACTACAACACTTTAGATCAACTGTTAAAGGGTCAAATGCCTCAAATGCAGCAATCTGGTTCTCAACAGGGAGGACAGCAGAGCATGCAGATGAAATCACAGCAGATGCAGTCTCAGCAAAGCGTAAATCAACAGCAAATGAGCCAAAAATCAAGTTTTATGCCCAACGGACAATCTTCAAACTACAATACTTCAGACAAGGACTTGTGTACAGATATGCTTATGACAGAAAAATATGTGTCAGGAGCATACAACACAGCCATATTTGAGTTTAGAGATCCCCAAGTTCGTAATATTCTAAACCATATTCAAAAAGAAGAACAACAGCATGGTGAAAAAATCTACAAATATATGGAAAGCAAAGGCATGTATCAGGTTCAATAAAAAAAACGGCAGAAAACTGCCGTTTTTTTATTTATAAATATCACCCCTTATTTTTCTGCCTTTTTATCATCAATTCCTTGAAATCAGTTTCCATTATGAATATGCTTGAAATCATCAGTACCGCACCAATATATGATTTAAACGTCAAAACTTCCTTCGCAAATACAAATGCCACTATTCCCGCAAATACTGTTTCCAATGAAAAGATAACTCCTACGTGGGATGCAGTGGTGTACTGCTGGGCAAAAGCTTGTACCACAAACGCAACTCCTGTACACAGTATGGACAGAAACAACACTGATACCCATATATTTGGCTGAGTGGGCAAATGAGGTTTTTCAAATATAAGAGCAAGCAGCAGGCTCATAAATCCTGTTATACCCAGTTGGAAAACTCCAAGCTGAAGCGGATCAACATCTTCAAGAGAAACAGCCTTTTCAGTAATAATAAGATCAACAGCGTAAGCAAACGCACATATGACTGAAGCCGCATCTCCTATTATGTGATCATAATTAACCGAAAGGTTGTCTTTTAATGTTAGTAATGCAATTCCCATAGTTGACATGATTATTACAAATGTAAGTTTCCTGCCAGGTGCTTTCTTATGGATTATTCCGGACAATATCGGAGTAAAAACAACTGACAGTCCACACAAAAAGCTTGTATTTGACAGGGTTGTATACTGAACTCCAAGGTTTGCACAAATATATACTACGGTGAGTGCAGCGCCAATTATGAAGCTGTATTTCAATGTATTTTTTGATGCGTTTTTCAATTTCGGAAATGTAAATACCACAGCTACAAAAAAAGCAATAAGGAATCTATTAGTATTCAAAGTGAAAGAGCCCATATCTGCAAGACTTATATCGGATAGGTAATAAGAAACTCCCCAGAACATAGTTATAATAATAAGCATTAAATCCGCTTTTAATTGTTTTGACATATGTACCCCCTCAATTTTATATTATTATTATAACCTATAAAATTTGTAAATTCCACATATTAATTATTGAAATGATTTACGCTCTCACTGTTGTATGAAGTTTTTAGTTTCTGAATTATAATATTTACAGCTAACTTACAATCTTATAATATGTTCTTGCAGTTAATGAGTATATTATTGTATAAAAAATCGCAAACACTATTATTGTCACAGCCGTGCAGGCGGCAAACAGACGTACGTTGTTCATTCCAAACAAAAGTAAAAGCTTTGTTATAACCTTAAAGGCAAATACTATATGAATTACCGATGTCAGAAGGGGAAGGAAAAATACCGTCAGCACCTGGCTCCTTATAGTACCCTTTATTTCTTCACGGCTCATCCCCACTTTCTGCATTATTTCAAAACGTTCCTTATCATCGTACCCCTCGACTATCTGTTTGTAGTAAATTATCAGGACTGTTGCCATCACAAACAAAATACCTAAAAATATCCCCAGAAAAAACAATCCTCCGTACAGTGAATAAAAACTTGATCTTGAAGCCTCAGCCCCTCTTGCTCTACCAAATACATCCAGCTCCCATATTTTAACATTTAAATCATTAACCATATCAATTTGTTCCTGACTATCTGCATAAGTGTCAAATCCATAATAATATGAAAGTTCTGTTACATTCTCATCACCTGTAAGGGAAACATATGCTTTATTAATAGTAGTGATATTATCCACTACAATGTAATAATAATTATCTGCAAAGTTTAAATTCATATCGGCGTAACTAAATGAACTTAGATATTCCTTAACTGACAACTCATACCCGTTAATATCAAGAATGCTCCCGGGTATATCCCCATTTGCCACATACGCCATTGCTTCGCCTTCCTTAAGCGAAATTGATGTACCCTCAAGTTTATTATACTCATCCTGAGTAATAAAAACTAAAGTAACAAGCTTATTATAGTCAGAACCCTGTTCAAGCTTTATAAATTGTAAACCTTCCTGAATTGCAACCATGTCCATAGAGCGGATTCGCAGTGTGCTGCTTTTATCTGTATTATGTTCAGAAATTTGCTGTTCAATCAGTTTGTCTAATTCACCTGCCTGCTCTTCTGATACATCTGATGCACTTACTTCAATGTTTTTTACAAATTGTGTCCTTAGAACATCTTCCATGCCAATGTATAGAGAGACCGTTGTAGAAACCATTACAATGACTGCCGTAGATAATATACAGATATTGGAGAGACCTGCGGCATTTTGTTTCATACGGTAAATCATTCCGGAAACCGAGATAAAGTGCCTTGGCTTATAATAATATCTTTTATTCTTTCTGAGTACTTTAAGCAATGCAATACTCCCTGAAATAAAAAGACAGTAAGTACCCACTATTACCAAAAGGACTGCAACAAAAAACATATTTAATGCCGACAGTGGATTTTCAGTTGTTACAGCTATATAATATCCTGCTCCAAGACACACCGCACCGAAAACAGCCATTATCCATTTTGCTTTTGGTTCCTTTTCTCCTGCACTTCCGCCTCTTAATAATTCAACGGGCTTTGACAAATGAACCTGTCCCATATTATAAACAAGGTTTACCAGAAATATAACAGTAAACAGAACTAACGTTGATAATAGCGCTATTTTGGGTATTTCAAAACCAAATGTGGCATCAAAGGATATTAATTTAAACAGAAGCAAAATCATAAGCTTGCTCAAAAGTATACCTGCAGCCAGGCCTGCAAGAATACTCAATCCTCCGATATACAATGTCTCATAAAACATTATCCTTGCAATATGTTTTTTTTCCATCCCCAGTACATTAAATAATCCAAATTCCTTTTTACGTCTTTTGATTAAAAAGCTGTTTGTATAAAATAGAAAAATACATGAAAAAATACCTATTACTACTGTCCCTAAAAATAAAATATACCTCAGGCTTTCACTGTCGCTTACACTTCCTATATCCTTTGCAACTGCAAGAAAACACATGTTATAAAACATTGCAATCATACCGATGCACGTTAAGATGTACGGAATATAGGTCTTTGAATTTTTTCTGATATTATTTACAGCCAGGTTCTGATAAAAAAAACTATTCATTTTCCCCACCACCTGTTGCTATTCTTGTAAGGGTATCTGAAATCTTCTGATACAACTCCTGGTTTGTCATGTGCGCCTTGTACAGTTGATGGTATATGCTGCCGTCCTTAATAAACAATACCCTCTTCGCATGGCTTGCAGCCTTTACACTGTGAGTAACCATCAGTATAGTCTGTCCTTCGTCGTTTATTTCATTAAAAAGTTTAAGAACCTCGTCAGAAGCCCGTGAGTCCAGCGAACCTGTAGGTTCATCAGCAAATATTATTTCAGGCTTGGTAATTATAGCTCTGGCTATGGCAGTTCTCTGCTTTTGCCCTCCTGATATCTCATAAGGGTATTTATCTAAAATATCATCAATTTCCAGCCTTTTTGAAACAGGTTTAATCTTTTCATTCATTTCCACATATTTCTTTCCTGCTAAAACCAGTGGAAGGAATATATTGTCCTGAATTGAGAAGGTGTCCAGCAAATTAAAATCCTGAAATACAAATCCAAGGTTATCTCTTCGAAATGCGGAAATTTCTTTTTCATTTATTGCAATAACATTTTTACCATTCAATAATATTTCACCGCTTGTGGGCTTATCCAGCGAAGCGAGAATATTTAAGAGCGTAGTCTTGCCTGAGCCTGATTCTCCCATTATCGCAACATATTCTCCTTGTTCAACAGAAAATGTTACATTGGAAAGAGCCTGAACCTGATTTCCTCCAAAACGTGTTGTATATATCTTTTTTATATTTTTTACTTCTAAAAGTGACATTCTGACCTCCAATAATTTATTTCCTGTTCATGATATCAAAAAAAGAAAATGATTATCCATAGCTTTGGCTTACATTTTCTTTTATTATCTTACAATACGGTAAGGTTATTCAAATTCAATCTCTTTGGACTGTAATCCTATTTTCACCATAGTTCCCTTTCCAATCTCCGATTCAATTTCAATTGTGTGTGACAACTTTTTTAAAATCTGCCTGCACAGATGCAAACCTATGCCTGTTGATTTTTTATCCGCCCTTCCGTTGTAGCCTGTGAACCCTTTTTCAAAAACTCTTGCCATGTCTTCCGCTTCAATTCCTATTCCCGTATCCTCTATGATTAATGTGTCAGCCTGATTAGCATCCATGTAAATTGATATTTCTCCCGAACTTGTATATTTAAGTGAATTTGAAAGTATCTGCTCCACAACAAACACAAGCCATTTTTCGTCTGTGATCACATAGCAGTTTAAATCTTCGTAGTTAAGTTTTATCTTTTTACGGATAAAAAGCATGGAATATTTTCTGACGGCCTGCTTTACAATATCATCAAGAGAATACTTTTTAAAAAGCAAATCTGAGTTCAACTCATCTAAACGTAGGTACTGAAGTACCATCTCCACATATTGCTCCGTCTTAAAAAGCTGTTCCAAAAGTTCATCATTAACTTCTGATCTTTGAGTCTGTAAAATCAATCTCATGGCAGCAATGGGTGTTTTTATCTGATGTGCCCAGGTGGTATAATAATCCACCATATCCAGATAGGATTTATCTTTCTTGTTAATAATTTCCAGCCTGTTTTCATCAATTTCTGCAATTATTTCCTGATAATCTCTTTCTATTAAGTCTCTTGCTTGGGGAAATTCGTAGCCTGGTATGCCAATACTGTTTTTCAATTTAATAAGTACCTTATGTCGTCCATAAAAAGCAAAAAAATGTAATAAATCTACAATTACAATAAACACAGCGGTCAAAACTGCTGCATATGCAACCGGCTCCAGGGGAAGTGAATAAAGATTAAAAATCGCAATAAAAATGATGAGCGATATTGCTCCGCAAATTATAACATTTGTGTTCCTTCGGATATAAGAAAAAAACACTCTGAAAAACTCCTTCATATCATTCCACCAGGTATCCAAGTCCTTTTTTTGTTTTAATAAAGCTGTCCAGACCTATCTCAGAAAGTTTTTTGCGCAGGCGTGTAATGTTTACCGTCAATGTGTTATCATCAATAAACTGGTCGCTTTCCCAAAGAGCCTGCATTATTTCATCACGGGATACTACCTTACCTATGTTTTCCATAAGCAGACGCAAAATTTTATAATCATTTTTTGTAAGTTCAATCTTATGGTTTTCAAAAATAAGAGTTGTATCATTCAGGTTTAAAACAACTCCATTATGCTCGATAGTATTTATTTGTCCCTGAAGAGAGTATGCCCGCCTTAACATAGCTCTTAGTTTTGCAGTCAGAACATTCAGGTCAAACGGCTTTGCAATAAAATCATCTCCACCCATGTTCATTGCCATTACAATGTTCATATTGTCATCTGCAGATGAAATAAACATAACAGGAACCCTGGATATTTTCCGTATCTCACCACACCAGTAAAAGCCATTGAAGAACGGAAGCATCACATCAAGCAAAACAATGTGTGGATCATATTCTTTAAACTTTCCGGTAACATCTTTAAAATCCGTTAGATATTCCACGTCATAATCCCACTTGATTAGGTGAGCTTTCAAGGTCCTTGCAATAGTTAAATCATCTTCAACAATCATTATTTTATACATGGTTCCCCTTTTATCCTCCTGCAACAGTAATTTTAGCCTATCAGAATAAAATATCCCAGAACTAATATACCCAGTATTATACGATACCAACCGAAAGCCTTAAAATCATTGTTTCTAATATATTTGAGCAAAAACCTTATAGATATAACAGATACAACAAATGCAACTATCATCCCCGTTAACAACACCGCTAATTCCATGCCCGTAAAGTTTATGCCGAATTTAAACAGTTTTAATGCACTGGCGCCAAACATTACAGGTATGGACAGGAAAAATGAATATTCGGCGGCTATGCTTCTGGAGGTTCCAAGTATAATTGCCCCAAGTATGGTAGCTCCTGAACGGGATGTTCCCGGTATTAGTGACAATACCTGAAAGAATCCTATACTTAGTGCAGTGGTATATGACAAATCATTAAAGTTCTTTATCCTTGAAGCCTTACCTCTATTTCGGTTTTCAATCAGTATGAAGAGCACGCCATAAACAATAAGGGTTACCGCAACAGTCTGGTAGTTATAGAAATGCTCATCGAACCAGTCGTCAAACAAAACTCCCAAAATTCCTGCAGGCAATACACCCACTATTACTTTAAGCCAAAGCTCAACTGTATCTTTCTTTTGTTTTGAAGTCTTTTTAGAAGAAAAGGGATTCAGTTTATTAAAATACAAAAGCACCACTGCCATAATGGCTCCAAGCTGAATTACAACACGAAACATTTCCATAAATGCTTCCGAAGCATTAAATTTAATGAACTGTTCCACTAAAATCATATGCCCTGTGCTGCTGATTGGCAGCCATTCTGTTATTCCTTCCACAATTCCTAAAACTACAGCCTTAATTAATTCTATAATCATTACTTCCTCCAAATTTATTAAGCTTCTTAATAAGATTATATTAATCTCTGTGTAATTAATGTAGCTTATTCATAATACACCATCCTGAATAATTTTGTCTACTGTTAATGCTTATGAATATAGTGTGCAATTTAATAAGACATAGAAAAAAATATTAAAAGTTGGAGATATTTAAAATAAATAAGAAAAAACCTGTTATTATTTTGATATATCTCTAATTTTTAATTTATTTTCATCAAATTTGACTTATTTTAGGATTTGCGTTATAATATATATTATATTGTAGCTTAATTGGCAAATATTAAAGGAGGGTTTAGAATGGAGTTTGTTGGCGAAGTAGTGAAGCATAAAACTTTTGGTACAGGGAAAATTGAAGAGTTTAATGATACATATATTGTAGTGAAATTTGAAGATGGCGCATTGAAAGATTTTGTGTTTCCTGATGCTTTTGATTCGTATTTAAAATTAAATAATAGTACATTAGCAAAACAGGTTGAAGAAAGATTAATTGTATACAGACAAAGGCAGGAAGAAAAAAGATTAAAAGAACAGGAACAAAGAAAAGAGGCTTACAGACTTAGCTTATTAAGAGCAGAGGTGGAAAATTCCAAAAAAAATGTTGTTAATAAAACAAATTCTAATATTGTTTTTAAGTGCTATTATTGTGACGGAGGAACCAATAGTGATAGTTTAGGATATAAATCTGCTTGCAGTGATGAAACTATTAACTATAATATTAATGTTGCAAAAAACAAGGGCTGCTGCACACCTAAAAGTAATTGTTATCAGTATCTGTCCGGGAACATAACAAGAAGAGAGCTTGATCTTAGAATCAATACATCTTGTTATGAAAGTAGTTTATTAAATAATTGGTGTTCTTATCCCGATTTAAGCTATACTGAAAAAAAAGGATTGAAGGTAAAGAATCTAAAAAATGTAAATCAGGGAAGCCTAATTTTATTATCATCTGTCTTACCGAGAGATAAAGAAAAGGATCGGATAATATTTGGAGTCTACCTGCTGCAAAAAGATTATGTTATTGATTACAATACAAATGGATATCTTAAAGCTGATGAAAAATATAGAATAGAGTTGTCTCCTGAAGAAGCTAAGGAGCTGAAGTTCTGGAATTATTATTTCAACCCCAAAAATCCTCAAAAAATAGTTAACAGCAGCACTTCCTACAGGTATTTCGATGATATTCAGTCAGCACAGGTACTAAAGGACATAAAAGTATTAAAGAAAGACACTTCCGCCGAAGCTATTTCAAATGAAATTTTCGAAAATTACTGTAATATTAAACATATAGACGTTAATGCAATACCCGAGCAAAAAGGAGCATTAAAAGTGTGAAAGTGTTCATTTATTTATACAATATTTAGCTAAGTAGATTCACACTGCAAAAATTTATACGCTTTTAAAGGCAGATTATTTTTTTTTATTATCCTGATTCATTAATGCTCCGGGTTTGATGATTGAATTCCCATATTTTTTACGAATGTTATAGATTGCATTTTCAAGCTGATCGGTTTTATTATCATTTTTTTCGTCTCCTATATCAGACATCTGAAACAAAGAAAGCTGCTCTGAACCGGAGTTTTCATCAAACCCGCTTAAACTTATACCCAAAAGGCGTATTGGCTTATCATTCCAGTTTCTTTCAAGAAGCTTAACACCTGCTGAATAAATATCTTTAACAAGGTATGTTGCAGGAACAGTTGTCTGCCTTGTGGAACTTTTAAAATCAGAATATTTAATGTTTATTTGCACGGTACGTCCTTTTTTACCGTGCTTTCTTGCTGACATGCCAACATCATCCGAAAGCTCCAACAACACGGTTTTGGCAAAATCAATATCAGTTACATCCTGAGGAAGCGTAATTGATCTGCCTATGGACTTCATATCACTATGAGAATTGGGTGTTACCGGTGATGTATCAATACCGTTTGCTTTGAGAGAAAGTTCAGTGCCCATTTTTCCAAGCTTCTTAAACAGATATGAGCTATCACACAATGCCAAATCCATTATAGTAAATATACCCATACTTTGAAGCTTTGAAGTTGTACTCTTCCCCACTCCATAAATATAATTTACAGGGAGAGGCCACATTTTTTCTTTAATATCCTTCCTCCACATTTCAGTTATGCCATGAGGTTTTTTCATTTCCGAAGCCATTTTTGCCAGAAATTTATTTTCTGATATTCCGATTGAGCACCAAAGCCCCAGCTCTCTGTCAATTCTTTCCATGATATTTCTTGCCGTTTCCAAAGGTTCCCCGAAAATCCCCTCACAGCCGGTCATGTCAAGCCAAGCTTCATCAATGCTGTTTTGTTCAATTAAAGGAGTATACAAAGAAAAAATTTCCATAACTTCTCTTGACTTTTTCCCATAAAACCTGTGATCAGGAGGTATAATTATTAAATCCGTACAAAGTTTAAATGCTTCTTTGAGAGTCATGGTTGTTTTGATTCCATATTTTCTCGCCTCGTAATTGGCAGTCAAAATAATGCCCGTGCGATTTTCAGGATCTCCTGCCACTGCGGCAGGCTTCCCTGAAATTTCCGGATGGCGGGTTTGTTCACAGCTTATAAAAAACGCATTCATATCAACCAGAAATACAACTCTTTCCACCTTATCACCTTGACCTTTTGAATGTAATCCTTATAATATCATTAGTATTATATCATAAGTTGTTAGTTACTTACACTAAAAAATATCAATTTAATGTCTTGTACAATTGCTCCTTATAAGTTAAACTAAATATAAATATTTTTAATAAGTAGAAAGGACTTTTATGAACGACATTAAAAATTTAACAGAAGGAAAAATACGAAGTACATTAGTTAAATTGGCACTTCCAACAATGGGAACGGGTTTTATACAAATGGCCTACAATTTAACAGACATCCTCTGGCTTGGAAGACTTAGTACTGAAGCGGTGGCTGCAGCAGGTGCAGCTGGGTTTTTCCTGTGGCTTGCATCATCCTTTGCTATGATTTCTCAGGTAGGTGTTGGAGTAAATGTAGCACAATGCAATGGAAAAGGCGATATTGAGATGGCAAAAAAATATATTTCAAACGGATTTCAGCTGGACGTTTTTATTGCATTGACCTATTCTTTGATATTAGTACTGTTCAGACATCAGCTAATAGGATTTTTTAACCTACAGGACGAAAATGTAATCGAAATGGCAGTTGACTATTTAACCATAATTGGTGCAGGCGTTGTCTTTCATTTTTTAAATCCAGTTTTTTCAGCAATATTAAACAGTTCCGGCAACAGCCTTACTCCATTTAAAGCAAATACAGTTGGTTTGATTTCAAATATTGTAATCGACCCGATTCTGATATTTGGTATCGGACCATTTCCTGCAATGGGAATCAAAGGCGCTGCTCTGGCAACAATAATGGCTCAATTTTTTGTATCAATGATTTTCATATTTATAGGCAAAGTGAAAGGAACAATATATTCACATATTAAGTTATTTGCAAAGCCGGATATGGAAATTATAAGGAAAATTGCAAAGGTTGGTATGCCACCGGCTTTTCAGTCCACAATTCACGCTTTCATTAATATGGTAATAACAAAAATAATTGCAGCTTTTGGTCCAGTGGCTGTAGCTGTTCAAAGTGTCGGCTCACAGATAGAATCCATAACATGGATGACAGCAGATGGTTTTTCTGCAGCAATATCTGCATTTACAGGGCAAAATTACGGAGCGGGTAAGACAGACCGAATCAAGGAAGGATATAAGCAGGGAATACAAATACTTGGGGGCATCGGAATATTTACAACATTATTGTTAATTTTCGGAGCCAAACCGCTGTTTACAATATTCATACCTAATGACCCTTCAGCAATCAGTGAGGGTATCAATTATTTAAGAATTCTGGGCATGTCTCAGTTCTTAATGAGTATAGAAATAGGCACTACAGGAGCTTTCAACGGATTAGGAAAAACACTCCCTCCAACAATAAACGGCGTGGTACTGAATATTCTGAGAATTCCTGCAGCCATAATCCTCAGCTCAACAGCACTGGGTTTATCCGGAGTGTGGCTGAGCATAAGCATTTCCTCAAATCTTAAAGGGATCATACTGTTTTTACTGTTCAGACGAGCACTTAAAAATATAGTCTCCGAACAGAGAGATGATGAACTCATAGAAAAAATCAACTGATTGTTGCAGTCGTTTTTACTGTTATGATGTATGACTTGACGTTGCCATTCTTGCAGAAACATTATGATTTTTTAAAAAAGTGCTATAATAATGACTACAGCCATACAGGCTGACAATAATGAAAACTGGCATGTAATAAGCCTTGACATGGGTGTTAATGGGTGTTAACATTTCTGGACAAGACTTTGGTTCGAATTAGCTGAAGGATTGCATTTCTTAGGCAAATGAACAAGGAGGTATGATGATATATCAAGCTGCAAAAGAAGATAGAGACAGTATATCAGTTCTAATTTCCGGTTTTCGTGTGGAATTACGACATTTGAAGGGAATTGAATCAAAACCTGCTATTGAGCCGGCATTGGAAGAATTTGATGAATATATAAAAAAAGGATTTCCGATTTATTTTGATAAACAGGGTAACAACTATAGTGGCTACATAGTATGCAGAGTTGAAGATTCCTTAGTATGGGTGGAATCAATCTATGTTGACCCTGGATTCAGAAGAAGGGGAATTGCTTCTTCCCTGTTTGAAAAAGCAGAAGAACTGTCACGCTCATTAGGCGGTGATATGGTTTATAATTATGTCCATCCAAATAATACGAAAATAATTAATTTTCTCGCAAAACGAGGATATGATGTTCTCAATCTGATTGAAATCAGAAAGCCGCATTCCAATGAAAAACTTAATTCCATTATCCGAGTTTTGGATAGCGAATTCAGATATTAAATAAAATCAGGTTTTATATTAGATATGAAATTACGGAATTTGAAGGAAATGGAGGATAGTATGTTATTAAATTTTAGAAACTTAACAATAAGGAATGCAACTGTTGATGATGCAAATCTTCTTTCAACATGGTGGAAAGATGGTACTATTATGGCTCATGCTGGTTTCCCCAATGGAATTAATCAAACAGCGGAAAGTATAGCTGATAGTATAAAGAATGATTCTGATGATACTCGCAGGCGTTTGATTATTGAGATTGATAAAATTCCAGTAGGAGAAATGAATTATACTAATAAAGGCAAAAATATTGCTGAAATAGGTATAAAAATATGTGATCTTTCAAACCAAGATAAGGGATTTGGCAAAATATTTCTAAGTATGCTCATATCTTCGCTATTTAATGATTTGAAATACAAAAAAATAATTCTTGATACAAATTTAAATAATAAAAGAGCTCAGCATGTCTATGAAGAATTGGGATTTAGACAAATAAGAGTTAACATAGATTCATGGGAAAACCAACTGGGTGAGCTGCAGTCATCTGTTGATTACGAATTGTACCAAGAAAATTTTGTTGACTTCTCCAATAAAACGGTTACCGTTGAATAAAGGAGATGGACACATAAAAAAATCAGCTGATTGTCTCATAGGGCATTCAGCTGATTTTAATTTTCTTATTCAAACTATTTTAAGCCAAGGTATTCTTTCAAGGAAGTTTGAAGTAATTGAGAAAAATTAAGGTATTAAGCAACCTGTCAGTAAAACAAATACGTCAGATAACTGGTTGTTTCTTTCATTTTTGTTTTTGTAATAAGCTCCGTATTGCTGTGGTTTAGAAGGCAGGTATTGTCGGCATTCAGTTTATTCATTAATTGGAGTATGGCTGCGATACTCACGGGAGAATCAAGATTGTCATTGGTAAAGGACATTATTTTATCGATATTCCTGTTTTCTATTGCATCCATGCTGATTAAATCCATTCTATCTGCATTTTCCAAATCAAGATAGTGGGAAAAGTCAACGGAAGCAATGAAAAGCGTCTTTTCACTGTCAATGCTTTCACATAGTCTGTCTGTTAAAATCTCCAAATCCTCAAGCTTTATCTGCCTTGTCAGTGCCAGAGTGACTACCTTCACATCGCCGAAATAATATTTAACAAATGGAATAATCCCTGATATGGAATGCTCCAGGGTGAGCTTTTCATCACTTTCAGCCACAAAGCTGTTTGATAAAAGCTTTGCGGTTATTTCCTCATCTGTCTCCAAAATTCCCATGGGTGTCTGCCAGTCCTCCAGGGTGGTAAAAACCTTTCCCTTTTGAATACTTTCATGGTCCGGACCTATCAATACCACTGTTTCGTATTTATTTCCGGCAGCATTTTGAAACACCTGGTGAATCATTTCTGAGGCTGTCAGATGGTGAGGCAGTATACAGCCCTGTATACTGCCCTGCACTTCCTTAACTTCAAAATTTCTTATATTCACAAAATCCTTTTCATTGTAGTAAAGGCACCGGAGATTTTCCTTACCTTCATAAAGATATAACTCCGGTTCACCGTTTTCTGCTTTATTTTCTGTCCTGTCACCGCCAAAAAATGCCATGCCTGCTGCAATGAATATAATTAAGACTGTCAAAGGTTTTAATATGCGCATTTTACACCCCTGCTAATTTACGGTAAGCTTAGTCTTTTCTACATAATTTAATTTGCTTTCAAAATATTCTTTAATTACGGCATAATCAACTGTATACTCTCCCTTTTGAGCCGCCTGCATATAAAATACAATCGATCTTTCATTGGGGTTTTTCCTGTTGTAGTAATAATCAAAGATAAGCTTCTGACCATTGGCATACGCCCAGGTAGAATCTCTGTAGCCCTCAATATATCTGAAGCCTGACGGCACCACATAGGTTATTTCATAGCATCCATATTCAATTTTAGGATTAATCTTCGGAACGATTGTTACTCTTACCACATCAGAATAATTGTAGGATATCTGTTCCTCCTGTGTGGTACTATCAGCATATCCAATTGAAATTGAAAAATCCTCCGTCCTGTTTTTCTCCAAATCATCCTTGTTTCCCAGAGCTTCAACCTTGCATGCAATGCTTCCGTTGATACCGCTGAACTTTACATCCTTTATTTTATCCTTCCTGACGGCAAAGCTTTCTCTGTCAAACAGCTTTAACTTATACGTCTTGCTGCCGCCGTCAACAGTTACGGTTACTTCGCCGAACAAATCCTTGATTTCATCAAGCTCCGTTATATTTCTGTCCATAATATATATCAGCTGTTCAATACTGCTTAATGTATATTTGGATGGCTTGTTGTAAATGTATTTAAACAATTTGTCAGAAGTATCATAATCCCTTACCTTTCCTCCCAATATTGCCAAAAGAGCAGTAAGATCATAGTTGTCCTCCGCATCCTCTTCAGTCCAGAGATACAGGTATTCTCCAGAATTCTTAAGGTTCGGAGTGATTTCACTGTAATATTTTCTTGCGGTCTTGTTATCTCCCAGTTCCGCCAGTGCAAGTGACAGATAAATTCTGTCTCTAATTTTTAAATCCTCATTTTCAAGCAATTCATAAATTTTAAGCAGCACAGGCTCCTTATACTTGCTTAATCCCCACAATGCAGCGGGTATCTGGTCACTGTACACATCTGTATCAAGAATATTTTTGAAATAGCTTTTTTGTTTGGCTTCAAGATAGTTATTATCTAATACATGAGCTGCCTTTGCAGTAACTTCAACATCAGGCTCAGAATATGGGAAAAGCCTCAGACCCCCATCTTCCGATTCATATTTATTTATTTGATTCAATAGTTCCGCTTCGTCAAAATATAAATCCCCATCAAAATACTCATTTATATATTTTGCAGCTATCATGGAACATACAGTTTGATCTATTCTTTTACCATTAGCCGAAGAAATAGTTTCAAGACTATTGTAAAAATCTGAGCTGCTCTCGTTGAACAGGGTAATTACAGGGTTGGAATAAACCTCGTCCAATACCATGTTTTCTGAGAGTTTATAATAATCGGTATTGTTAAAATATATGGACGAATCAACCACCCTGAATTCTTCCTTTATTCCATCCTGAGCTCCCTTGCTTTTTGCACTGGCATAAATTTCATACTCACCTTCATCAAGATTGCCAAGACTTATATTTGTATAATCTCCTGCTTTGCCCTTTTCTGAATAATTTAATTTCTTGCCTGTATCCTTATTTATAATGTCTACCTTGTATTCCACCTGTTCCGAATTATCTGCTTCGTTTCCAAACACCCTCAAAAATACATTTATTTTATCATCCTTTAAATATTCGCTTCCCATAATCATATCCACATAAAATGGAAGACTGACTGTTATGTTTTTAATTTCGCTTCCCGCATAAAGTTTATCGGATATACCCTGGCAGGTTATCCTCCAGGATGTAAGGTTGTCAGCCAGCTTAAATTTCATCTCTGCGTTGCCGTTTTTATCTGTCCTTACGGTTTCAAATATGTTTGTATCCTTGAATTCATCTCTGAAAACTCCGTCATCTCCGCCACCGCCGCCTCTTTCGGCCATGGAGCTTTCTGCGCTTAAATCAATGTTAGACAAATAGCTTCTCCTTAGTCCGCTGTCCCAGGAATAAGAATACAGTTCCGACAATGTGTCGGTATTTTTATTGAACAGGGCAAAATATGCTTCATCAACCACGCTTATGTTAATGTCTGCTACACAGGGGATATTATTTTCATCTGTGGCATTGATTTTTAATTTTACTTCTTCCCCCGGCCTGTATTCCTCCTTGTCTGTAGATATGTCTAATTTAAGTTCCCTTTCTGACCTGTCATACATGAGCAAATCTGCTCCCACCTGATAAATATAACCGTTCTTGACATATACACAGTTCAGCATTACATTTGGAATATAGTCTTCCTTAAATGAAGTCTGAAAACCAGTATTTTCAGTGACGGCATAATCAAGCAGCCCGTTTCGCATAAACATTATAAACATGTTGTCTTTTTCAATATTCTCCACATTTTTATCACCGTAGGTTAACTGAAGCTTCAAATCTTCGTTCAATCTGTAATTATCTTTGTACCCCTCAGCATTTAATTCATAGTAATCTCTATAATAGGGACGGCTCCTTCCTGAAAAATAGCTTTCTTCCAAAATTCCGCCGTTATTGTCCTCATAATATGCCTGCACAGTATAGCCTTTTTCCGGATTGAAATCAGGTATTATAACCTGGACAATACCTGAAACCGTATTTATATATTCATTGAAAACTACATCTTCAACTAAGTTGTAGTCATATAGTATTTCATTTACCTTATTTATGAAATCATACTGCTCCCCTTTTTTTACTTTTTCATAGTATCTTTCTGTGACAGTTACATGAACCTTATCGTTCTGCGGAGTTCCCCTCAGATTCTCGTAGCCTGCATACCAGTCATAATAATTATCCGGGTTGTAATTTTCAATATTCATTTCGTGAAATAAAACATCAACTTTTTCAGGATTATTTATATCCTGCTCCAGTTCAAGCATTTTTTCCTTGGGGAATATCAGCAGGTTTTCACGAGATGCAACAGATGTTTCTTCGGCATCATTATTGTAGCAGTCTATGTTAAGTGAAACCGGCCTCCATCCGGTGCTTCTCACCTGAGTATCAAGCATAACAGTATATTCTCCGTTTTCATCCAACGTAAATACCTGATCCATACCGCTGTATACCACATTGCCGTCATAACCGTAATTTGAAACTTTAAAATTAAGATTTAAATTTGAAACGGGATATCCGTCAAAAAAGTTTGCATTAATTTTATAATTTATGTTTTCACCGCTTGTGCCAAATTCTCTGCTCAGCTCTCCCTTGAGCGTATACAGAGGCTTGGTGTATTTCTTTACAGAAATATATTCAACAGAAATCAATATGTCATTATCATAGACCTTGATTATCAGTCCCTCAGAAGTTACATTCTCCAGGTCAAACTGTGTCTGATAGGTTCCTATACTTGTCAAATCAGCATACTTTGTTTCCAGAATCAGCTCGGTTCCCTGCTCCATTAGCTCTATTTTCACCCTGTTCAGAGATTTATTGTCTCTGTATCTGGCAAAACCCCATACATTTACGGTATCGTTGGGAAGATATACCGGTCTGTCAGTGTCTATATAGGTCATGTACCTGGTTCTGTCATACATGCTTCTGTAATAGTATCGTTCTATATATGAGCTTTCCCCGTAAATAAAGTCATTGTAACCATCTGACTTAACTCTGAGCATGATTGTTTTAAGTTCTGAATCATCCATGTCATATACCAGGGTGCCATCCTCTCCGGTCCTTCCTATTTCTTCATTATTTAACAATACACTGGCGCCGATTATTCCCTTTCCCGTATTACCGTCGCAGGCAAATACCAGAAACTGTTCTGTAAATATGGCATTGTAAATTAAAATATCATTTATCTGCAAAAAAAGATATTGAGGTTCACTTGAATCATCGGCTCTAAACTCCAGCAGGTAGTAGCCTTTAGGTATATCATCCGGCAATTCAAACATTGCATTTCTGTAGTAATAGTCAGTGCTCATCATAAAGGGCTTTTGCTTTATTGTACCGTTAAGCGTCAATATGTCTTTATTTATTTCTTTCGGAAATTTCCCTGTTTCGGCATATTTATATACATCCTCTGCAAATTTGTCTGTATCCTTGTACCTGAATATGCTGATATTGTATTCTTTTTCTCCGTTTACATAGGCATCTATTATTTTTGGATTGCTTTCGTGAATATTTATAATGGGTCTGTCAAAGTAAAGTTGTTCTCTGTCTGTTTGCGTTTTAAAGGAAAAAACATAATCCTCATTTAGTTCATCGCTTCCGTCCTCAAGACCAAAACCTTTTTTAACAGTCACCGTATAGATTGTATTCTTATCCAATTGTTCCGGAACAAATATGACTGTGCTGCCATTTATCATAAACTTTCCTTCCACCTTAGGGCTGATTTCAAAAAAATCATCCATCTTCTTCGGCTTGCTAAGAGAAAAATACATCTCTATTCCCGAGTTAACCGGTACATCGTTGCTGTCATCAGCAGGGAGAGTGCTTTCAACTTCAAATTTCTTCTTAGTCTGAAACGCCCATGAGTAGTCATATTCCTCGTCTGCCAATGCAACCTGATAAATCTTGTCGTTTTCAAGCTGCGACCTGGGAATAATATTGTATACGGTGGATGAAACCTTATCGATTTTAAATTCTTCTTCAGGAATTATTTTTAGATTATCCTTAACATATTTTTCATTTATGTTATCTTTTGATGTCAATTGAAAACCCGACGATATGTCCATACCATTCTTATCGGATTTAATCGGAGTTAAGTCAAACTTGTCCTCTGTGGGAATTCTGCCTCCCTGTGCGGGCAAATTATCATTATCGGATAAAACCTCCTTATTTTTGGAGCATGACGTCAATACCAGGCAAGCGCATATGATTACGGAAAGAATACGTTTGAACATAGATACCTCCAATATCACTTTATTTTATTTAATAAAATTCAATTTTTATAATACCATTATATACCAGAACACTGCAAATCTCCATATTTATTTTTCTTCTTTTGATAATAACATAGCAAAAAATTTACATTTAACGTTAACAGAAACTTTCTTAATAATAATTTTTATCTTACTGTAAATAATATAAAAAACATAAGAAAGGAATGAGATAATGACTGAAAATAATAAGGATGTTGATATCAACACTATCCATGATAAAGCAAGGCTTATGCCTGACCAATTCCCGGTAAACTCTGAAACTCCATATGAAAGAGCTGTTAAAAACTTTATAGAAATTGAAAGTAAGAAATTCAAAAAAACAGATGATTTAAATGATTTAATAAACAGAGATTAGTGTTTCTCATAAACGCACACTTGTTGTGCCATAAACATAGTATATATGGGAGGGTTGTAAATGAGAAAACCAAGATGCTTTTCCAATATAATTATGCGGGAAATAAATCGTACATTCGGATACGATAACACTAATATGCTGAAGCTTACTATTAAGTATCCCATAGTAACTGTTAATAATAACCCCATTGCTGAAAGAAAAATAAATGCACAGATAAGAACCCAGGTTAATGAATACTTCAGATATGTTTCAAACACACTTTATGAACAGGCAATAAGTGGTTACATGGATTCTCTGAAGAATAATTATCCTTTTCATGGGTATGAAGCTTACATGGAATACACAATAACCTACAATGATAATTGCTTTTTAAGCCTTTATACAGACAAATATGAATTCACGGGAGGAGCCCATGGAAACACCGTAAGAACCTCTAACACCTGGGAATTATGTACCGGAGAAAATATTTATCTTTATTGCTTCTTCAAACCCAACACTGACTACAAACTTCTGCTGACTGATGAAATAATCAGGCGGGCAGAGAAAAACTTAACAGACAATCCGGGAATCTATTTTGATGATTACAAAGATTTAATTATAAAAAACTTTAATCCTGATAGTTTTTATTTATCTCCCGGGGGAATAACAATTTACTACCAGCAATATGACATAGCTCCATATTCAACAGGAATTGTTGAATTTACCATTCCATACTGCATTATAGGCTGGTATCCGTCCTGTTGAACAATAACCAAAAGGGATGGTTATTCCGAACCAGGTAAACTAGTTCGGAATGCCCTCTTTTCTGTCTATAAAAATGATATTTTATTGCTGTAGGATTCTAAGCCATGAAAAAACCCAACAATATATACTATTTTCAGTTCTTCTTCAATACGAAAAATAATTACATAGTTATAATTCAGAACAACCGCTTTTCTATATCCCTTGGCTTTCAGTAACATATCGTTTGAATATGCGTATATTTTAGAATTTTCTTTAAGGTTATTGTATACATGTCTGATGCTTTTCATAAGGCTATCTGCTGCTTTTGCATTTTTCAACTGATTTATAATATAATTTAAAACATTATCCAATAATTCTTCCGCACGTTTCGTAACAACAAGTCTATAGTTCATACTTTTTTCTCAGCATGCCAAGAGATTCTTCTGCATCCTTCATTTTTCCTTCTTCAATATTCTTTTCGGAAATTTCCAGTTCATGATACATTTTTAATCTCTTCATTGTACTTTCATACATTTCGACACTCATAATAACCATGTCCCCATAGCCGTTTTTAGTAACATATACAGGTTCTTCTGCTTCATGAACCATCTTTGATATTTCTGCTGTATTTTTCAAATCTTTAATTGGAATTATACGCGGCATAACTACACCTCCATTTTATGTGCTGATTATACCATTATCATACCATAATAACAAGCTTATATTTGCATAATTGAATGGAATCCATGTTTGATAATGATTAGCAAGCCACGGGAAAGGTGTATAATTTGAAAAAGTTTTATGCTATAATTCAATTATATGAATTAATCAAGTTTAAAAATAGGAGTGCGTAATGGTTGAAATAATGAAAATAGAGAATAAAGAATTAAAAGAACAAATTGCCTGTAATGTGTTGAAAGATTTGCCGGAATGGTTTGGGTTGCCTGACAGTACAGCAGAATACATTAATGATGGAAAAGAGCTTCCTTTTTGGGCAGCTTCTGATAACAATAAATATGTTGGATTTATAACACTCAAGGAAACCAGCCGGGATGCTGTCGAAATACATTGTATGGGCGTATTGAAATCATGGCAAAGAATGGGTATCGGAAGGCTGTTATTTAATTCATTATTTAATTATGCTAAGAAAAATGAATATTATATCCTGCAGGTTAAAACTGTGAACCAGGGATGCTATGAAGAATACGACCAAACAGTTGCTTTCTATGAGTCTCTTGGATTCAAGAAGCTTGAAGTATTTCCAACATTATGGGATGAATGGAATCCATGTCTGATAATGGTCATGCCAATATAGTAGTCCAAATTTAAGTACGTCTTGTTTCACTTGCATACAGGCAAATGTTCATGGAATATTGTGCTTTGGATTTGGTATGACTTTAAGGAAAGCAGTTAGCTCTCCTTATTTTATAATAAAGTCAGACATTTCAGTTTCCTGCCAGTCTATGCCATGGGGTGAAAAATTATAGTACAAGGTTATCTCGGCATTTTCATCTATCCTTGCCTTCAAGTAAAAATTCATTTCTTTCGGCTGCAGATATTCGTCGTACAGTTGCTGGTAATTCTTGTCACCTCGTTCTTTCGCTTCCCTAATATATTGAACCGTATCCGGGTCTTTATCATAATTTTTATGAATAACTTTATAGTGAAAAACCGCTTCAACATTTCTGCCAACAATCTCTTCTTCATAATCCGAAATTTTAAAATCTAATAGCTCATAATACGGAGAAAACACATTTTTACATTCTTCTTCCATATACTTGCTTATTTTTTTGTAAGCTTCCGTTTCAACAATTGCTTCATTATCGACAACATCTATATTTGTTATCTTTAATTTTTCGTCATATCTGAGTACGGCAGTAAAAGGAAATTCCGAAGGAGAAACCGCGCCGGATATGTACGCAACGATTCGGCTGTCTTCCACCTTATACTCTATATGTGAACCAAAGGAAACTTCTTCGAACCAGTTATCCGAGAATGATTTATCATAACTTTTCTCAATTGATATTCCATACCATCTTACTGTTGCATTTACCTTATCTCCAATTATGTTGATTGAAGATTTAACAGCATAATTTAATGCTTCAAGGGGATCTTGTATGTTCAATTCAGTCAAACCCTCTGCATTCAATACGTGTATATCCTGTATATGTACTCCGGTACCGTAATCTGTTGTCAGCATTATAATGATTTCATCCTTATTGTCATTGTCTACATCTGCTGTTACAGTAACAGGTTCATAGGTCGGATTATAAACATTTTTCCAGGAAAACGCCTTTTCATTATCTTTTGTCTTTACAACCACTTCTTCGTACATGCCGCTATAATCATTTTTTTTATTTAAATAAATTTCAACATTATCCGATGTCTCTTCTGTCTGTGTTTGTTTTTTGGGGTTTGTAATCAATCCTATGGAAACCGCAAGAACTGCTATAACAACAATAATCATTACCCATAGTGCAGGTTTTTTATATTTTAAAATGTTTTTGATTCTCCCCTTAGTATTGTTTTCACCAAAAGCAAGCGGGCATCCGCCCACAATCCTCCTGTTTGTTGACATGGAAAGAAGGGAAGAAGAATATTCCTTTTTTATATTGCTTCCCATCTTGTTAACTACCTTTTCATCACAAGACAGCTCCATATCCTCGCTCATAAGGAAAAATGAAGCCCAGACAAGAGGATTAAACCAATGAATGCATGTAACTAAAAAGAAAAATGGTTTTATTATGTGGTCTAATCTTCTGATGTGTGTCTGCTCATGCAGCAGTATATAGTCTTTTTCATTTTCTGTAATATGTGCAGGGAGATATATACCCGGCTTGATTATGCCAAAAACAAATGGTGTTTTAAGGCCGTCCATCTTGTAAATATTGCCTGTAACATGTGTTGCTTTTCGAAGGTTAATATACAACTTTACAGTAGTATAAACACTGTAAGCAAGAAGTATTAAAACACCAATAACCCAAACTGTTTCGCCTATTGAAACCCATACTTGCATGGGATTGACGCTGGCAGCCTGGTCAGCAGGAGGCAAAATATTATTAACCGCACTGTCAACTGCTGTTATACCGCTGTTTATCTCAGGTTCCGGCATAAAGGCAATTTGCTGCGGAATATGCTCATCCCCGGGAATCAGGCTGAAAATACTTTCAAATGAAAAGGGACAAACCAACCTTACTAATACAACCATCCAAAGCATGTAGGAAAATATTTTCGGAAATCTTTTAAGAATCAGCCTTGCCGCCATTACAAACAATATTACATAGCTGGCGGTAATACTCATATTTAAAATCTGCAAAAATAACTTATCCATTCCTACACCTCCTTGTGTTCGTCAATAAGTCTTTGAATTTCCCTAATGTCATCATCACTCAATTGTTTTTCTCTGGTAAATGCAGCTAAAAATCGTGGCAATGAGCCATCAAACCCTTCGTTTATCATTTGTTCACTTCTCTTTGCATAAAATTCTTCCCTGTTCAGCAAAGATTCCACAGTTCCTTTTTTATTTATAAAGATACCCTTCGTTTCGAGTTTTTTCAGCATTGTATAAGTGGTGGACTTTTTCCAGTTTAATTCAGTTTCGCATAACTTAACTAATTCAGATGAAAAAACAGGCTCGTTATCCCAAATAATATCTGCTATCTTTAATTCTGCTTCGGTCAATATGTATTTTTTCATAGCTTCTCCTTTGGTCTACATATTATAAACTGCATATAGTCTATAATATGTAGACTATTATGTCAAGAACTTTTTTATAGATTTAATCTAAAAATAGTTATTGACATATGTCAATAACGGTGATATTGTTATATTAATAGCATATGTCAATGATTATGTTAAATTATAATTTATGGAGGCTTACATGAAAATAGCATTACCATCAAGACAAGATTTAATTGACGACCACTTCGGTCACTGTGAGTACTATACCGTATTTACTGTTGATGATGACAAAAAGGAAATAGTTAATAAGGAAGACATACCTTCTTCAGAAGGCTGCGGGTGCAAATCAAATATTGCACAAACTCTTTCTGAAATGGGCGTAAAGGTCATGCTTGCCGGCAATATGGGAGACGGCGCGGTTAATGTATTAAATAACGCTGGTATAGAAGTATTCCGAGGATGCTCAGGAAATGTCACAGAGGTTGCGAAACAATGGCTTGCAGGAACTATCGCCGATTCCGGAGAATCCTGTCACGAGCATGAACACGGATGCCACAACGATTAGCAAAAAAGATGAGAACCGGAGAGGTATGTCTCCGGTATTTTTTATCTTTGAAATTATCACTTATCAGACAATAAATTTTCAATGTATTCCACAATGTCTTTTACACATTTAAAGGTGTGGACGTCTTCATCATGGATATTTATTTTAAAATATTTTTCACATTGAATTACAAGCCTTGCCACATTAATCGCTTCAATTCCGGATTCAACTGTCAGTTCTGTCTCAGGCGTTATATCTTCATATTCAGCTCAATTATCTCAGCCAAAATTTTTGCAACTTTTTTATAAATTGACAGCAAGGTAATTGTCAAGAAAAAAACGCATTTTCCTATCTTTTTAAATAACTAATAGCTTAATAAAATAAAATACTAATACAATAATCATATAATACTAAGGTATTGAATAAAATTCTTCATGTTATTCTACTGAGAGCCTGCCTTTGGCTTCGCACAAATAGAAAAACAAATACCCAATAAGGCATAGAAATGAGCCACACCACATAGCATAGGCTATGTTGACCTCTGAAAGCTTTCCGTAAATAAGGTTAGTGCCGATACCCACGCAATTAATTACTACTAAGTTTGCACTTAGCTCTGTTGCCCTGTTTTGTGAAATTACCTGCTTGTTTTGTATTTCCATTTGCAATGGCTGGAATAAACTGAAACTAATCCGAAGTATTATAATTGATGCTACAGAAACCCATGCATTAACTGTTGCTCCAAGAATAACACATGCTGCTCCCACCGACAGGTACAATATTGAAACAAATTTAATAACACCAAATCTCTGAGTCAGCTTTTCGGAAAATACACCCAAAAGTCCTGTAAGTGTAACAGCTATATAAACATATCCTATTGCAGAATCTGACAATCCGCACTTTAAGTATTGAACCTGGTTTAAAAATACGGTAATGGTCTGGTGGGTTTCATTAAACAACCCGATGCTTATCAAAAATAAAGCGTGGCTTTTATTTCTAAACGTCTGTTTTAGCAGTTCAACGAATTCCTTTAATTCAGACTTTCCCTGTACAATATCAGTGTTTTTTACCTCAACAAGCGAAAAAGAAATTATTGCAGCAATACCATAGCTGCAAACAGTTAATAACCCTGAGAGTCTGTAATTATCTTTAATAAACACAGAATATATTAATGAAGCAAAAAACAAACCTGCGGTGCCTAAATTATTGTATATACCAAAGACCTTTTGTGTGTCACCTTTATCGCAGGATAAATACAGAATGCTTGTGTCCACACCTGACAGCCCTGATATTACTATGCTGAGCATAATTCTTTCAATTAAAAAAGCGCCAAACCCGGAAGCCTTCCAAAACACAATTTTTGATAAGAAAAATAACATACAGCAAAAAAGCATAGATTTCTTATAACCTATTCTGTCGGATACAATGCCCCAGGGAAGTTCCAACAAAAGGGAAAGTGCCAGGGATATGCTTTCAATGCCAGTAATCTGAAAAATTGTTATGCCGGCCGACTGGCGGTATAATGTAGCAATCGGCCCATAGAATACCATTCCCTGTAAAAAAGCAATAGCATACATGAGCCAAATATTTCTTTCTGGTTTCATAAAAAACGTCCTTTCATATTAATTTAAGCAAAACAAAACAAAGCTGTACAAACAGCTCTGACTTATTGTTTTATTTAAACTCAAATGGGACAATTCATTATGAATACCTCTCTGTATTTTTAAGTAACTATTTTATTAAATTATATCATACTGTTTCCGGATTTACCAAAAGTATTTAATACAAATATAAAAAAATAAATAGTATTGAAACGTTTGCAGAATTTTGATATATTTTGATGGAGGAATTGCCAGCAACGGATAGGCGGTTAGCTCCCTGCAAAGGGAGGTGATAATGTGGTTACTTATGGAGATTTATTTACCTTCGGGTTACTCATAGTAGCAATTATTGCCTTGTTTAAAGACAAGCTTAATTAAGATATTTTTATACATAAAAATGGAAACCGGAGTATAAAAAATCAACCGCTTATGTCTTCCCGGACTTTCGGTTGATTTTTACTAAACACGGGGAGCTAACCGTTTATTCGGCAGTTCCTTTTCTTTAAGTTAATTATAAACTGACAGCAAGGTAATTGTCAAGAAAAAAATGCATTTTCCTGTCTATTTTAAATGCAAAAATTAGCTTCCCATAACATAATTAGTCTTCCATGTTAATATCAATAAATCTGTTTCCTTTCCCCCAGACAGATATCATAGGCAGAACCTTTACAAATGCAAACTGGTCAATTTCCTTAATAAATTTCTGTATTTTAACTGATTGCTCTGGCGAGCATACAGATTCTATCTGAATTTTATCTTCTTTCGTATAAGCTCCTTTTGTCTGATAAACCGTAACTCCTCTTCCCAATTCATACATAATGTACCTGCCTATTTCCTCGTACTTGCTGCTGATAATTTCAAGCTTGTACAATTTTGTACCAAATCCAAACATGACATAATCGCAAACCTTTGTTACTATTAATTGACTTATAACAGAGTACAAAGCAATATTTCTTCCAAAGGCAACGGCTGAAATTAATATCACAACTCCATCCAATGCCAACATTATGTAGCTTACATTAACAGATGGAAACAACTTTTTATTCAGGATCCTTGCAATAGTGTCCGTTCCTCCAAAAGAGAAACCTCTTCTGAGTATCATTCCCACTCCTGCTCCGTAAAATATTGAAAAATAAATTGAAGCAAGAAGTAAATCATTTTCCACAAATTTGAATTCAATACTCTGCATTACAAGTAAGACTGTCGGATACAAAATTGAAAGAAAGATAATTTTCATAATTTCTTTCTTTCCCATAAGAAGGTATGTAATAATAAGAATAATAAAGGTTATAAAATAATAAATGTAAGAATAATTAATATGTGTATATTTTTCCAGAATAATTGACAAACCCGTTATGCCGCTGGTAATAAGCCCGTTGGGCTTAAGAATGTAATTTACAGAAAAAGCCGTTATGATACAGCCTATAATCAGGTAAATTATGTTCCCCATAAATTTTTTTAAATTAAACTTTTCCATAATTCCCTCAATATTTTAATAATAATTTTGCTTTATTTCCAACTCAATTATACATTATTATAAAAAATTCAACAAGGAGTTTATTAATATTTTTGTCCCATATTGACAAATGGTTAGTAAAATGATATGCTTTTTTAATTAGTTGCGTGCGCAACTATATTTGGGAAAAATAGGAGGAAACTATGGATCCATTAATGAAGTACATTAACACAATCTCTCGCTGTGCCATGTTGTACAGAAATGAAAAACTTGAACATGAAGGCTTAAACGGATACCAGCATACATATATAATAATTATCTGCAATAATCCCGGAATTTCACAGGATAGCCTGACAAAAAGGATTTATGTAAATAAAAGCAATGTGGCGCGACAGCTTGCTCTGCTGGAGCAAAACGGATTTGTAACCAGAGAGCCCAGCAAAGAGGACAAGCGTGTTATGCTTGTTTTCCCTACCCAGAAAGCCTATGATATTTATCCCAGAGTAAAAGCTTTTATATCTGAATGGAATTCATTTTTATGCGAAGACTTCAGCACGGAGGAATGTACTGCTCTTCTTTCCATGCTCACTCATATATCAGATAAGGCGACAACAAAAATAAATAAAATTTCAGAAAAGGAAGAAAATTAATGCAGAAAATACTGACATATTTAAAGCCTTATTATTCTAAAATGGCTATTGGTCTTATAATTAAATTTATCGGAACAATAATGGATTTACTTCTACCCTGGATATTGGCATATTCAATTGATGAAGTTGTCCCTAAGGGAAATGTAAATACGGTTTTGTTCCTGGGTGCGGTAATGATTGTCTGTGCAATTACGGCACTGGTGACAAATGTCATTGCTAATCGCATGGCTTCAAAGGTTGCAAGAGATACTACCGAAAGCATACGTCACGACCTGTTCTGGAAAATTTCTAATCTTTCAAACAGTCAGGTTGATGACTTTACAATTCCTTCTCTTGAAGCAAGGCTGACAACGGATACCTATAATATTCAACAGCTAATAGGCATGATGCAGCGTCTTGGGGTTCGTTCGCCAATTTTGCTCATAGGAGGGATTTGTGTTACTCTCATGCTGGATTTTCATTTATCCATTGTATTAATTTGTTTGTTGCCGTTTACCGCTATACTGATTTATATAATTTCAAAAAATGGAATTCCTCTGTATACAAATTTACAAAATTCTGTCGATTCAATGATTCGAACTGTACGTGAAGATATTTCAGGTGTTAAAGTAATCAAGGCATTGTCCAAAACGGATTATGAAAAGAGCAGATTCTCAGCAGTTAATTCCGATGTTGTGTCCAGAGAAAGAAAAGCAGGAATAATCATGTCGGTTACCAATCCTATGATGAGCCTGTTTTTAAATGTAGGTCTGACCCTGGTAATACTTATGGGAGCGTACCGGGTTGATGCAGGGCTTACTCAACCCGGAAAAATTATTGCATTCCTCACCTATTTTACCATTATTCTTAATGCAATGCTGATGATTACTCGTCTGTTTGTTGTTTATTCAAAGGGTGTAGCCTCGGCTAAAAGAATCCAGGATGTACTGGACGCTCCTGATATTTTAAGGCTAAAACCTTCAAACAGGAATAGCAGTAAATACCATATTTCTTTTGACAAGGTATGCTTTTCCTACCACAAAGGCAAAACAAACCTAAAAGATTGCAGCTTTAACATCGAGAAAGGCAAAACCCTTGGCATAATTGGTTCCACAGGTTCCGGCAAAAGTACAATTATTAATCTGTTGATGAGACTGTATGATGTAGAAAGCGGTGAAATACGAATTAGCGGAATGGACATCCGAAGTATCCCCCTTTCACAGCTTCACTCAAAATTCGGAGTGGTAATTCAAAATGACATTCTATTTGCCGACACTATAGAATCAAACATAGATTTCGGCAGAAATCTATGTCATGAACAGATTGAAGCTGCCGCAGAATCTGCACAGGCAGCTGAATTTATCGATTCATTGCCGGATGGCTACATGCATATGCTGAGTCAAAAAAGCACTAATCTCAGCGGAGGTCAAAAACAAAGAATAATGATAGCCAGAGCTTTGGCGGCTAACCCTGAAATCCTTGTGCTGGATGACAGTTCAAGCGCACTGGATTACAAAACTGACGCAATGCTCCGTAAAGCCCTTAAAGAAAACTTTTCAGAAACCACAACAATAATTATTGCTCAGCGTATCAGCTCTATTATAAACGCTGACAACATACTTGTTATGGAAGATGGCAAAATTTCAGGCCTTGGCAAACACGACGAGCTGCTTGCAAGCTGTGAAACCTACAGGGAAATATACGTGTCACAAACAGGAGGTGGAAAAATTGCATAATAAAAAAAGAATATTGCGAAGGCTGTGGGATTATGTTTATCAGTACAAATGGAGTGCCTTTGCAGCATTATTATTATCCCTTGCAAGTAATCTCTTTGCTCTGATCGGTCCTATGCTCAGCGGCTATGCTATTGACGCAATTACTCCCGGCAAGGGACTTGTACAGTTTGATAAGGTATTTAAATATTGTGCATTGATGATTATATTTTATATTGCTTCATCTCTGCTTTCATATATCTTATCCATAATCATGATAAATTTAAGCCAGAAGGTTATTTCAAGGATGAGAAGTGATATGTTCAACAAACTGATGGATCTGCCGGTAAGTTATTTCGACACTCATCAGGCGGGAGAAATCATAAGCAGGATGTCTTACGATATTGATACGGTGAATTCCTCTCTCTCAACGGATTTACTGCAGATATTTACAAGTATCATAACAGTGTTGCTTTCTCTTGCCATGATGATTTTTCTTTCACCAAATCTTACGCTAATTTTTGTGGTAACAGTCCCTGTTTCCATACTGCTTACCAGGTATATGGCATCCAGAGTTCGCCCTTTCTTTCACAAGCGATCGGCAGAACTTGGCAACTTAAATGGCTTTGTAGAAGAAATAATAACAGGTCTTAAAACCATAAAAATATACAACAGAGAGGATTATATAACACAGCGTTTTGATAAGAAAAATGAGGATGCGGTAAATGCTTATTATAATGCAGACTATTACGGAAGCATGACCGGACCGGGTGTGAATTTTATTAACAATATTTCTCTTGCTTTAGTCAGTGTTTTTGGTTCGATTTTATATTTATTCGGAAATATAACCCTTGGAAATTTGTCATCATTTGTGCTTTACTCCCGTAAATTTTCGGGTCCCATTAATGAAGCTGCCAATATATTCAGCGAGCTTCAGTCGACCTTTGCAGCAGCGGGAAGAATTTTTGAGCTGATGGATGAGAATACTGAACCTGAAGATTTAGAGAATGCGGTTGTTTTGAATGACATTGACGGAAATGTAAAGATGGAGCATGTTAATTTCGGATATACCCCTGATAATGAGATTATACATGATTTAAACTTAAATGCTGAAAAAGGGCAGCTTGTAGCAATAGTAGGTCCTACTGGTGCAGGAAAATCTACTATAATCAACCTGCTCATGCGTTTCTATGATCCTGAAAGCGGAACCATTTCAATAGATAATATCAGCATAAAAAATGTCACAAGGAGCAGTCTGAGGCTTTCGTATACCATGGTTTTACAGGATACCTGGCTGTTTCACGGAACAGTTTTCCAAAATATAGCTTACGGGAAAAATGATGCTACTATGGATGAAGTAATTTCTGCGGCAAAATCAGTTAGAATACATAATTTTATCATGCAGCTTCCGGAGGGCTATAATACTGTTCTAAGCAGTGAAACAATGAATATATCTCAGGGGCAGAAACAGCTTTTAACCATTGCCAGAGCTATGCTTTCAGATTCTAAAATACTGATACTTGACGAAGCCACGTCAAATGTAGATACCAGGACTGAAATTTTAATTCAACAGGCAATGCGCAAATTAATGCAGGATAAGACCTGTTTTGTCATTGCGCACCGACTGTCTACAATCCAAAACGCAGATGTAATCTTGGTATTACATGACGGAGAAATAGCAGAGCAGGGAACCCATGAAGAACTTTTGAAAGCAAACGGTGTATATTCGGAACTGTACAAAGCACAGTTCCAATAATAACTATTTTGAAATAAAAAAATCCCTTAAACTATATTCAAGGGAAAATTTAATTTATTACATCGCAATTTATTATTTTGGTTTTAATACTTTCTTAAAGGCTTCATAACGGCTTCTAAGTGCTTCTTCATGACCTTCCTCATCTTTTACAAGCTGCTCAAAGAACTTTTTAATCTTCGGGTCCTCCGACTTATCTGCTAACATCCGATAATGATTCTGGGCTCTGATTTCATCTTCTATTGCTTCTAAAATACCATCTAATATTTGCTGCATTATTTCTGCTCCTTATCCCATAGATTTTGTATAATAATTGATTATTACAGTTTCGCTACCACAAGGGTTATATCATCTCTAACTTCTTCATTCTTTAAAAAATCATTAAAATCCTCACGGATTTTTTGAATGATAACATCTGGTTCAAAGTTATATATTTTAGTAAACAGCCTTTTTAGCCTGTCTTCGTAGTATTCATTCCCGGATTTTTGTTCAGGCAGACCGTCCGACATAATAAACAGTGTCATTGACGGAGACAGATGCAAAGAATAATCCTCAAACTTGTACAAACTAATATCTAATGCTGTTGAAATCGGAAGATTTCCTTCATCAAGCTCTATCATTTTCCCCTTATCCATTACTATAACAGGACACATATGACAACCCGCATTGCAGTATGTCAGTTCATTTGTTTTTAAATCAATTACTGACAGGAAAACACATACAAGACATTCCACAGGATATCCTTCTTTTCTGTACTGCTCAAGGAAAAAATTCATGATTTCCTTAGGCGACAGAACCTGTCCAGGTATATGCTTCAGCCTGAAATAGCTCCTTATAGTATCCTTAACAAATATAGCCAGCATGGCGCTGTCTAACCCATGCCCTGATACATCGGCTACAAAGCATACATATTGTTCAAAATAATCATTTAGCAGACCATTGTCCACTTTAAATACATCAAACAAATCTCCTCCTAACTCCTGTGCGGGAATATACAAGGATGCAAAGGAGATTTTTTCTGTTTCAGGAAGGCTCTCGGGCAAAGACCGCTTATGAATCTTAATTGCATTTGCAATTTCTATATTAAGCTTTTTTTGTATTCTTTCAAGCTCTGCGTATTTTTCGTTTCCATAAATATATATGAGGCTGTCTTTCTGTAACAGCTTGATATGAAGTTCCGTCACGTGGTGTTTGCCTTTAAACAAAACACGTTCCCAGTCGGAAGGACTTTCTGATATGCTGTTAATAAGCCAATTCAACTTATCTACATGAATATCGGCAATAATATCGAAAAAGCTTTTTCCCTTTAACTCCATATAATTATAACCTAAGTATGACTGCATTGGTTTGTTAGCAAAAATAATACTGCCTTTTGCATCGCAAACCAGAATATGGTCATCAATCATATCCGCTATTGTTTCATTTACTTTAAGTATATCAAAGCTACTCTCCATGGTATCCTTCCTTACAGCGCTACTTGTCATAGCCATTATCTTTCTGTAATTATAGCATGAATATCTTTCATTATCCACTTTAATAATCAAATTCTTAACATAAATTTTGTTGGAACATTACGGTTCATAATTATTAATAAGATACGACAGTTGGGACGGTTTTTCTGTCAGGAAAATCATTTGACATTAAAAACCGTCCTCAACTATCTTTTGAGTGTTACATAATAAGCATTATATTTTTATAGCTTTAAACTGTTATCCCTTATTTGTTATTTCATTTGGATACTATGAATAATAAAACACTTAATTTTTTATAAGCTTTCATAAATGCAGATTATAAATATTTATAATTTTTTTGCTTTAGAATATATATTTGATAGCCTATCCAGTGCTAAATTTAATGTATCATCCTTCTTTGCAAAGTGGAACCTTATAAATTGATTTGTATTATGACTGAAAAAGCTTGAACCCGGCACTGCTCCCACTCCCACTTCCCTTGCCAGCCACTCACAAAATTCAAGGTCATTTTTACAATGGAATTCACTTATATCCACTAATACATAATAAGCGCCCTGCGGTTCTGTATAGGTAAGCCCAATCCGGCTTAATCCGTCCAGAAATAATTCTTTCATATGTGTGTAATGTCTTTGTAATTCGAGATAATATTCATCTTTAAAATTCAGTCCCGCCACTGCAGCCTCCATGAGAGGTGCAGCAGCCCCAACAGTTAAAAAATCATGAACCTTTTTAACCCTGTCTGTAATTCCTTCATCAGCAATTACATAACCAAGACGCCATCCGGTAATAGAATATGTCTTGGATAGTGAACTGCATTCGATCGTCCTTTCCCTCATTCCGGGAAGAGTGGCTATATAAGTATGCTTATAAGGCGCATAAATTATATGTTCATATACCTCGTCTGTAATCACATAGGCATCATACTTGATTGCTAAATCTGCTATTATCTGAAGTTCGTCTCTTGTAAAAACTTTACCGCACGGATTTGACGGATTGCACAAAATCAATGCTTTAGCTCCACTCTTAAATGAATCCTCCAATGCATTGGCGTCAAAGCCAAAGTCGGGTGGATTTAACGGAACATAAATTGGTTCTGCACCTGAAAGAATGGTATCTGCCCCATAATTTTCATAAAACGGCGAAAATATTACTACTTTATCCCCGGGATTAATTACTGCCATCATTGCCGCCATCATTGCTTCTGTACTTCCGCAGGTAATTACTACTTCCGTATCAGGATTTACCTTCATACCTGAAAAATGTTCATGCTTTTTCGCAAGGGCTTCACGGAAGTTTTGTGCTCCCCATGTGGTTGCATACTGGTGAGGTCCTTCTGATGCAACCTGTGCTAATCTGTCAGTGATCTCTGCCGGCGGCTCAAAATCAGGATACCCCTGGGACAGATTGATTGCATTATACTGGTTTGAAATTCTTGTCATCCTGCGTATGACTGAATCCGTGAAAACTTCCGTACGTTTACTTAATTCTTTCATAATTTTCCTCTCTTCCTGCTATTTATTCCCATGCCGGAAGATACGAACCTTTAAAAGTTGTAGTATATACTTCCTTTACGGCATCCGACTGATATGCCTTAACTATTTTCTTATAAATCTCATTATCTGCATCCTCTGTCCTGGCAGCAATAAGGTTAACATAACTCTTTCCGTAATAAAAACTTACACTGTCCTGAAATATTGCATCCTCTCCCGGATTCAGGCCAAAATCCAACGCATAGTTGCAGTTAATAACCGCTGCAGCAACATCAGGCAAAAGAGCATATACGTTTCCTGCATCCACCTCAACAAACTCCAGGTTTAAAGGATTTGAAACAATATCTTTTAATTCAGGGCTGTCCCCTGCTGCAGGGTCAATTTCAATTAGGCCGGCTGCCTCAATTACTTTAAGTGCACGTCCCTCATTAGTTGCATCATTAGGTACTGCAATTTTTCCACCATCACTGATTTCACTTACGTCAGATATTTTGTCTGAATAAATGTTCATAGCCGAAATAAATGTGTCACCAATTGACGTAATGTCATATCCATGGCTTTCAACCTCACTGTTTAAATAAGCATAGTGCTGGAAAGCATTTAAATCAGTTTCTCCGTTATCTAATGCCCTGTTTGGAGTACCATAGTCAGTGAAACTTATAAGTTCAATATTTATACCTTCCTTCTTCATTTCTTCAATTACAGGTTCCCACATTTCATTTGACTCTCCTACTACCCCTACTTTTACTGTAGTTTCTTTTTCTTCATTCTTGCCTGAATTTACACTGTCTTCCTGAGGATTTCCGCAGGCTGTAAGTGCAGCCGCAACTAATAATGTTGTTACAACCGATAATAATTTCTTTGATTTCATAATTTTACTCCTCTTATAATGATAATTTTTTATTAGTTTGTTTTCTTAAAATTTTAATGATAGTTCGTAGTTTTCTTTCATCTCTTTACATGAGGCGTCGAATTGTTTCTGTTCTTCATCAGTCAGATTCAGTTCGATAATTTCTTCTATGCCGTTTATTCCCAGGACTGCCGGTACGGAAGCATATACATCGTGCTGGCCATATTCTCCGTTAAGCAGTACAGATACGGGAAGTATCCTCTTTTCATCGGCAAAAATTGCTCTTGTAACTTCTGCTATGGATGTACCTATTCCAAATTCTGTTGAACCCTTGCCTATAAGCACATGCCATCCTCCTGCCTTACCCTCTGCGGCAAGTGCATTCAAATCTAAGTTTCCGTATTTTTCAGGTTTTTCTTTAATAAGTTCTAAAATTGGTTTACCTGCAACAGTAACTGCAGACCATGGTACCATCTGGCTTTCACCATGCTCTCCCAAAGCATAGGCATATATTGATTTCTGGTCTATTCTCGTTGCTTCGGATATTGCTCTTCGAAGCCTTGCAGAATCCAGAGTAGTGCTTGTGGAAATCACCCTCTTTGCCGGAAAATTTAATTGGTTTTGTACATAATGTGCCACAACATCCGCAGGATTTGAAATGCTTATAATTATACCTGAAAACCCTGATTTTTTTATATTCTCCACAACATCTTTAATGACAGCTATAGTCTCTGACAAGGTATCCATTCTTGTCTGCCCCTTGGTAAAGTCAGGCAACGGTCCTGCTGCAATAATCATCAGATCCGCATCTGCTGCATCCGTATAGCTGCCTGCCTTTACCTCAACATGGTGAGGCAGGTACACTGTAGAATCATAAATATCTAAAGCCTGAGCTTTTGCTTTCTTCTCATCAATATCAATGTATACAATTTGTTCTGCCAGTCCTTGAGATGCCAGCGCATATCCTGCATGTGAACCCACATGTCCTGCTCCTATAATAACTACTTTCCTTGGTGTCAATGCCATTTTAATTCCTCCCTGTGTTTTAATGACTATTTTTCTTTACTACTATATTTCCTATGATTTGAATAATACTAACCATAAGTACCAACACAATAACCGATGCATAGGTTACGTCGATTTGATTCCTCTGGTACCCGAATCGTATGGCAAAATCCCCCAGACCTCCTGCTCCGACTGCACCTGCCATGGCGGTCAGGCCTATCAGGCTGATAGCTGTAATTGTTGTCCCTCTCACAATTCCCGGAATACACTCCTTAAGATATACCCGGAATATTATTTCCATCGGTCCTGAGCCCATGGACTGTGCTGCTTCCACCAGACCCGGATCCAATTCGGCCAAGGCTGTTTCTATCTGTCTTGAAAAGAACGGAACTGTCCCAAATACTAATGGCACAATGGCTCCCTCCACTCCTATTGAAGTTCCTGAAATTAATCTGGTCAGCGTAATCAGGCTTGCCAGCAATATAACAAACGGTATAGATCTAAGAAAATTAATTACAGTATCCAGAATCTTAAAAATTACATTATTTTGAAGAATCCCTCCTTTTTTTGTAACTGTCAAGCATATTCCCAATATAAGTCCAAAAATAAATGAAATTGAACCGGACCATCCAACCATTACTATGGTTTCATAAATACTTTCATAAAATCCCGGCAGCTTTGACATTACGTTTGGAAAGATTCTAATGAGAAATTCTTGCATCTAAAATCACCTCCACTTCAACATCCTTATTTCGTAAATACTCAATTGCTTCTGTAATATCTTCTGAAGCACCGCTTACAATGGAAACAAGACCACCTATTGGGTACTCACCAATCAGTTCAATATTTCCAAAAATTATGTTGACATTCAGGTTGTATTTCCTTGAAATATATGACACCAACGCTTCAGAGGCACTATGTGCTATATATGTGAATTTTAAAATACATTCGCCCTCATTCAACCTTGCAATGGGCACCCTGTCTTTAATTAATTCATGTATCATAGACAAGTTTGATGTGCTGTCCACAAAATCCTTTGTAATCTGTTTTACCGGATTTGCAAATACCTGAAAAACATCCCCCTGCTCCACTATCTTGCCGTTTTCCATAACCACAACATTGTCGCATATTTCTTTTATTACCTGCATCTCATGGGTTATTACAACAATGGTAATTCCCAGCTTTCCATTCAATTCCTTTAACAACCTCAATATTGATTTTGTTGTCTGCGGATCCAGGGCACTGGTGGATTCATCACTTAATAAAATTTTAGGATCATTTGCAAGGGCGCGTGCTATTGCCACTCTTTGCTTCTGACCTCCGCTTAGCTGTGAAGGATACGCCTCTGCCTTATCATGTAGATCGACTAATTTAAGCAGAGAATTCACCTTATCTTTTATTTCATTCTTTTTCATCCCGCTGTGTTTCAACGGATATGCAATATTTTGAAAAACCGTTCGAGACGAAAATAAATTGAACTGCTGAAAAATCATACCTATTTTTTTTCGTTCTTCACGGAGTTTTTTCTCCGGAAGTGAAGTAATCTCCGTGTTTCCTAAAATAACCTTTCCGGCGGTAGGCTTCTCAAGAAGGTTAATACATCTGACCAAGGTTGATTTCCCTGCTCCGGAAAAGCCTATGACCCCATGAATTTTACCTTCTTCCAACCGTAGATTTACATCATTTACCGCTTCAACAGTTTTTCCATATGCCTCAAAACTCTTACTGACATTTTCAAATATAATCAAGTTCCTTTCCTCCATTTCCAACTATCCGTTACTATTCATAGTTAAAATCTTATTATTGATTTGCTACAACTCCCATTCATCTCATACAGAGCAAACAAAAAGCAGGTGTGTGCACCTGCCAGAATTTATCCATATTCCTCAAACCAGAACAGATCAATCAGGTAACATAAGGCGCACAAAACATAACCATTTGCATTTGCATATGCATGGCCTGGCTATACATTACCATGTTCGTTACTGAATCTAATATTTTTGTACGCATTTTGCATTCCCCTTTCTCTAATCTAATTAATGAATTTTAATTCGAAATAATTTATAATGAATTATAACTGATTTTTCATATAAGTGTTAATACGTAAAACCAACAAGCTGTTATAGATAAAAACTATAGCAATATTTCTTTGCACTTCAACAGTTCTTCTACATACTTCTTGCCCAATTGGCTCATAATAGTATTTTTTCTGGTAATATAGCCGATTGTCATAACTTCCTCTGAATCAAGTGGGATGGCTATATAGTCATCACCATTTAATTCCTCGCATATGATGCCCGAGCATAAAGTATATGCATTTAGTCCCACCATAAGATTCAGCACAGTTGCCCTGTCATTTGCCTTAATAATCTTCTTATACTCATTAGTGCTTAGCACCTCTTCCGCAAAGTAGAAGGAATTATTCATTCCTTGGTCAAATGAAAGGCATGGATATTCCTCAAGGTCATTTAATGTAATTATCTTTTTATTCGACAGAGGGTTTCCCTTCCACAGGTACACGTATGTCTTGCAATCAAATAACTCGGTAAATTCCAGGTTATTCTGTTTCAATATCTTTGTCAGTACCTGACGGTTAAAATCATTCAAATAAAGAATACCCAGTTCACTTTTAAAGCTTTTAACATTTTCAATCACTTCATAGGTCTTCGTTTCATGAACTGCAAATTCATATTCATCCATACCAAACTGCTTTACCGTTTCCACGAATGCTTTAACGGCAAAGGAGTAGTGCTGAGTTGAAACGCTGAATTTCTTTTTAACATTATTTTTTTCCACGTACTTTGTTTTAAGAAGGTCGTACTGTTCCGCCACCTGTCTTGCATATCCCAGGAATTCCTCTCCTTCAGGTGTAATAGTGATTCCACGATTGGTCCTCTTATATATAGTAATTCCTATTTCATTCTCCAAATCCCTTACGGAAGCGGATAAGCTTGGCTGTGAAATAAATAATTCCTTCGCAGCCTCATTCATTGAATTGCAATCGGCTATTTTAATGGCATATCTCAATTGTTGCAGGGTCATGGCATTCCTCCTGTTTGGCATAATCTTAAAATTTATATTGTAGATAACTCATACTTCTTAGTTTAAGGTACTATTAGATTTTGCTATTCTGCTTTTTTTATCATTTATTCTACCATAAAACATAAATTTTTGGTATAATCAGTATAATAGAATTAATATGCGCTGATAATTATTATTTTTATAATAGAGATGACAGCACTATTTTAATCTTGTAATAAATAGAATATATTTAAAGGAGGAAACAAATGGTTACTTTTTATAGGAACGGAAATATACATACTATGGATGATTCAAGGCCACTGGCGGATGCACTTGTGGTTGAGGATGAAATTTTTGCTTATGTTGGTACGGAAGAAGGGGCATTGGAATTTTTAAAAAATGGCAACAGGAATTATGAAGTAGTTGATTTAAATAAGAATTTAGTTTTGCCCGGCTTCAATGATTCGCATATGCATTTTGTTAATTATGCTAAAAGTAAGGAAAAAGTTAACCTCACCGGAGCAAAAAGTATCAGCGAAATAAGAGAGCTGATAAGGGAAAAAACATCTGCCATGAAACTAAGCGGCACGAGCTGGCTGGAAGGAATCGGCTGGAATCACGATTATTTTACTGATGAAAAAAGATTTCCAAATAAATTTGACTTAGATGATATAACCGGAGAAATTCCCACATTAATAACACGTGCATGTTTTCACGTGGGTGTTCTTAATTCTGCGGGCTTAAAAGCATTCGGACTCAATAAAGAAACCGCACGGCAACAATATGGGAACCAGGTTGATTTCCTTCCTGACGGGGAGCTTAGCGGTATTGTAAAAGAAAATTTGCTGGGGGATGTAAAATCTCTTATATCATCCTCGGATAAATCAGACTTAAAGGAAATAATTAAAACTGCACAATACGATGCATTTGCTCAGGGACTGACTTCTGTGCAAAGCGATGATATCGGATATTCCCCTAACAACAATTACGATTTGATTTTCCGTGTTTTTAAGGAGCTGGATGACTCCCATGATTTGCACCTGCGCATAGGAGAACAGTGTTTACTGAAAGATGAATCTATAATAAAAGAATTCTTTGGCAAAAAATACAGGTATGGTTTTGGTAATAACCAATACCGTGTTAACTGCGTTAAAATACTCACCGATGGCTCTCTTGGAGCAAGGACCGCAGCTTTAAGAAACCCTTACAATGATGATCCTGGGACATGCGGAATTCAGATGTTTACACAAGATGAGCTGAACGGAATGGTTCTTGAATCTCACAGCCATGGATGCCCTGTTGCTATTCACGCAATTGGTGACAAAGCAATGGAAATGACTCTTGATTCAATAGAATACGCCAAAAATACTGATCCCTCACATAATCCCAGACACGGCATAGTTCACAGCCAGATTACGGATGAAAACCTGATTAAACGGATGAAAGAGCTTGATGTGCTTGCTCTTGTTCAGCCCATATTCATCGACTATGATATGAACATTGTATATGACAGGGTAGGAGAAGAACTTGCAAGTACATCCTATGCATGGAAAACAATGATAAACATGGGAATTCACGTATCCTTCGGCACCGACTGTCCTGTTGAGTCATTTAATGCCATGAATAACCTTTACTCTGCTGTAACTCGTAAAAATATAACAGGAAGTCAGAAGAAAACATACCTTCCAAATGAAAAGCTGAGCATGGATGAGGCAATTAAAGCATATACGCTGGAAGGGGCTTATGCTTCGGGAGAGGAAAATATAAAGGGAACAATTACTTCGGGCAAGCTTGCGGACTTTATATTGCTTGACAGGGATTTGTTCAATTTAAACTCAGAGGAGGAAATTTTAAACACTCATATTTTAGAGACATATGTGGGAGGGAAAAAAGTTTATAGCATATAAAAAAGACTTATTACCCGAACTTTGTGTAAAAGGGACGAGCAGCAAAGCTCGTCCTCAGTCATTTATCCTCCGTTTAACGTAATATGCCGTATCAAAACATACTTAATTTGACTTTGTACGTTGATAGCTATTATACCAACCATAAAAATAAAGTATTAATAATAAAATATAATAGGTTGTTATAAGATAAAACTATAGCAAAAAATTAAAATGACCATAACGGGATATTGAATATTATTTTTCTGAACTAAAAAAGAATCCCTGTGAGAGATTCTCTTTAATATGCTAACCACTGATTTTATTGGCTATAAATAATAATATACAAGCGCCTACTACAGAAACTATCAAGCTCCATATATTAAATCCTGTAACACCGGCGGCTCCTATAAATTTAAATACAAACCCTCCAATGAAAGCTCCTACAATACCAACTGCAATATTTGCAATAGCTCCCATATGTGAATCTTTACCCATTATTATACTGGCTAACCAGCCTGCTAATGCTCCTAAAATTAACCATGCAAGATATCCCATAATTTCAGCTCCTCTCAAAAGTTTATATTGATTATGCAGATAATATACCCATACTATTATTAATATAAACAATAATGTTCTTAATAAAAGAGAAAGCTGCCAGTATTAAATGGAAAATGGGAAAGTATCCTATTAAGGTATACCATCCCACATACTTTCATACTATTCTATCAATAACCCCTTGATGAATTATTGGCTTAGGCTTTTGGTTATTACAACCTGTGAATTTGAAATCTGTGCTTCGGATGCATTTAAAAATTCTGTTAAAAAACTTAGGGGAACATAAGTTAATCCATCTTTTAAAACAGGTGCTGCATTAAGCTGAATACCAGTTGTATCATCCATGGTATAGTTATCTTTGCCTATTTCAAATGAAAGCAGTTCTCCAACAGTAACTTTTTGACTCTCAGGATTCCAGCCTACATTATATTCCAATGCTTCCGAAACTGCTCTTACCGGTACCATTATAATACCATCATCGTTTTTAAACGGCTTAACTCCCTCAAGCTTCTTACCGTTTACAATAACATCCATTTCGGCAACATCTTCTTTTGATATATCTTCATTAGTGTCTTCATCAATTACAGGTTCGTCCTCGTCTAACACTATAATTTTTGACGGGTTCGTTTGGGCAGGAATGCTTTTTGTGGAAACACCGTATAAAACCACAAGCTTTCTGTTGTAAAGCTCTCCATCAAACTTGTTTCCATCTTCAGATACAATTTCTGTATCATCCGAAATATTTAATTTAAGGAAATTGTCTGCGCTTACTAACTCCTTGTCAAAAAGATCAACCTTTATATTCAAATCAATTGTTCCCACAACCGCTGCATCTGCTGAAATCTGCGGGGGATATATTAAAATCATAGGCTTTTGTGCATCGTAAAATGCCGTCAATGTTTCTCCTACTTCTAATTTATCTCTATTTATCACATATGTATCTTTTGTAATGATAATATTAGCAGGAAGTCCATCCTCATCTTCTATAGATACCATCTTTGCTCCATCTCCATCGTTATAATCTACTATTTTTTTAATAACTCCGGTACTTGACAAAAATCTTGATTTTAATTCTTTCTCCTCATTTACCTGTTCTGTAGCATTAACCTCGGAATTTAAATTAATCATATCGGCAAACGCCGTAACTGTCGACATCGACAAAACTGCAACCGATAAAGCAGCTGCAATAGCTTTTATATTTTTCATTTTCTACCTCCAAATTGTTGTTTTATATTTAGACGGTTATAAGCCGACATTGTTCCAAAAAAATGTATGGTAATTTTTTGCAGTTACTTGACTTTTTACTTATTTATTGATAAAATCATGCACTATAAGACGGGTAGATACCATTGTCCTGTCGCACATACTAACACGAGTAGTACCGGTGCCAAGTATCTGTGTTTTTCCGCAGTGCTCAAGTATTTGGTGCTCTTTTATTTATGAAAGCCTTCTAATCAGAAGGCGAAAATTTTAATTACACGCTAAAAATGCGTATACAAATATACAGTCAGAAAACTATTTATAAAATTTAAAGAAGGTGTAAAATGAAACTTATTTTAAAATATACCTGGCGCTATAAAAAATATCTTCTTCTCAGCCTTTTGGGAGTCGGCGGATTTGTTGCAATACAAATGGGAGTGCCTACAATACTTAAATATGTAATTAATGACGCATTGCTGCTTAATCAACCGGAACTTCTTAAACAATTGGTTAAGCTGATGATAGTAGTTATGGTAACAGGTATAGGATGTGAAGTATGCATGTCATTTGCTAACAGCCGGATTGCTTCTAATGTTATAAGGGATATACGAAACGATCTGTTTATAAAAACTCAGGGCTTTTCTCACGGCGAATATGAGAAATTCAGTGTCTCATCATTAATTACCAGTACCACCAGCGATGCATATCAAATCATGATTTTTGTTCAGGCTATGCTTCGCAGCGCTCTTATTACTCCTGTTATGACAGTAAGTGGTTTCATAATGATTTTAAACAATAATCCAAACTTATTTGGTGTAGTATTGTCAAGTGTTCCGATTTTACTCCTGGGTATGTTTATCATAAACAGAAAGAGCTATCCGTATTCACGCCAGCAGCAGACATCATTAGATAAGATTAACCTTATTATGAGAGAGGGCTTAAGCGGATTGAGGGTAATCCGTGCTTTTGGCAATGAGGAATTTCAAAATAACAGGTTTGAGGAAGTTAATGAAAAGTATTGCGGAGTATCTAAAAAAATGTTCCGTATCGTATCAATTACCCAGCCGGGCTTCTACCTGATTTTTAACACTATGATTGTTATTGTTTTATGGCTGGGTGCAAATGAAATAAATCACGGTAACTCTGGATGTGGGAACATTAAGTGCATCCATAGAGTATATTTTCCATATTTTGTTCAGCTTTATGATGCTGGCAGTACTGTTCATTATGTATCCAAGAGCTTCTGTTTCCGCACAGCGAATCCAGAAAATACTTACAACAGAGCCGGCAATTAGTGAAAACCTGGAAACCGGTGTTACAAAAACAGATAAAAAGGGTTATATTGAATTTGATAATGTGAGCTTTTTCTACCCTACCTCACCAAATGATCCTGTGCTGAAAAATATAAGCTTTACTGCAGAGCCGGGGCAGACTGTTGCTTTTATCGGCAGCACGGGCTGCGGAAAAACCTCATTAGTGCAGCTTATTCCCCGGATGTATGACGTGAGCAGCGGTCGGATATTAATAGATGGTGTAGATATTCGGGAATATAATATACATGATCTCAGGGATAAAATTGGATTCATACCGCAAAAGGCCCAGCTTTTTACGGGTACCATCACAGAAAACCTGCGTTTTGGAAATCCTGACGCATCCATGGATGAACTTATGAGAGCTGCTGACATTGCACAAGCTTCTGATTTCATTTCCAAGAGAGAAAACGGATTTAATGATATGCTGGCAGAAGGGGGCTCCAACCTGTCAGGCGGACAAAAACAACGACTTGCCATTGCAAGAGGAATAGTTAAAAATCCTGAAATTTATGTCTTTGATGACAGCTTTTCTGCTCTTGACTATTCAACTGACCTTAAGCTGCGCACAAGGCTTCGCAAGGAAATAAAAGATGCTACCATGCTCATAGTTGCCCAACGCATAGGCACAATTCGTCATGCTGACAAAATTATTGTACTTGATGAGGGACGTATTGTGGGTCAAGGTACTCATGAAGAGCTTATGAAAAACTGCAGAATATACTATGATATAGCAGCAAGTCAGCTTTCAAAGGAGGAACTTATATGAACAATAACAACCACAGATTGCGCAAAGCAGGAAAACTTATAGAAATATCTATGAGTCCATATAAAAACAAATTCTTTATTGCACTGTTCCTCCAATTTTTTGGAGCAGTTTTGGGAACTCTTAATCCTTTCATAATTGGATTTGCTACTACAGAATTAGGTAAAAATGTAACAGACATTGCCCAAGGTAAGCCTGGTGCTGCAGTAAACCTGTCATACATTGCCGTTATTGTGGCAATCCTTGGGGTATCAGCAGTTGTTCGTCAATGCGCAACCTATACCGCAAGCTTTTTAACATCCGGCTGTGTACAGGACAGCTTCAGGGACTTGAGAAGTAAAATCAGTGACAAAATAAACAAGATTCCCGTGAGCTATTATGACCGCAATCAGCTGGGTTTTATACTGAGTTGCCTGACTAATGACGTGGATGCAGTTTCCAATGCGATGCAGCAGAGTCTGATGCCTCTAATTTACGCAGTAACCAACCTAATTATGACGTTCGTCATGATGCTGGTAATTTCTGTACCTCTTGGTCTTGTATGCCTGATTCTTCTTCCATGTTCGTTCTTTATTTCAAGATTTCTAATGAAAAAAAGTCAGGGACAGTTTCGCAAAATGCAGAACACACTGGCTGAACTGAATGGTTATATACAGGAGAGATACACGGGATTTACAGTAATAAAACTTTATAACAACGAAGAAGACACCATAAATAAATTTGAAGAAATCAACGGTCGTATGAATAAGGCAGGATTTAAGTCCGGCTTTATATCCAGTCTGATCTCTCCTGCAATAGAATTTCTCATTAACATTCTCTATGCAGTAATGATATTGATTACAGGATATTCTGTTCTGTCAGGCAATATGACCCTGGGAAACATGCAGGCTTTTGTAACGTACATCTGGCTCATCTTTGAACCGATGAATCAAATTACCCAGCTTGCGGCTCCCATTCAAAGTGCTACCGCTTCAATGGAACGAATTGTTAACTTTCTGGAAGAAGATGAAGAGCCCGACGAAGAAGGAAAAAGCAGTAAACTTGATTTAAGTAAATTTGAGGGCAATGTAAATTTCCGGAATGTGAAATTTTCCTATTCGGATAGTGAACCTGTAATAGCGGATTTGTCCTTTGAAGCAAAATCAGGACAAAAAATTGCAATAGTTGGAGCAACAGGGGCAGGTAAAACTACAATCATAAATCTGCTGATGCGTTTTTACGACATCGATGAGGGTGACATTACCATTGACGGAACATCTATTTATGCAATCAGGCGAAATAATGAAAGAGCTCTTTTTGGTATGGTATTGCAGGACGCATGGCTGTATCACAATACCATTGCTGAAAATATACGATTTGGTCGCCTGAATGCTACTGACGAGGAAGTTATAGAGGCTGCAAAAACTGCCAATGTAGATCATTTTATCCGAACAATGCCGGGGGGATATGACATGATGATAAATGAAGAGGGAAGCAATGTATCTTTGGGACAGAAGCAGCTGATTACTATTGCAAGAGCAATTCTTGCCAATCCCCATATACTGATTCTGGATGAAGCCACCAGCAGTGTGGATACAAGGCTTGAGATGTTAATTCAGTCTGCTATGAACAGGGCTATGGAGGGTAGAACAAGCTTTGTAATTGCACACAGACTGTCTACAATCCGCGATGCGGACCTTATACTTGTTCTTGACTCCGGTGATATAGTCGAGCAGGGTACTCATAATGAACTTTTAGAGAAAAACGGCGTCTATGCCAAACTCTACAACAGCCAGTTTGCTGACCAGGATGAATAATCTGTTACACATGAAGCACGCGGGAAAGAAAGACTCGCGTCCTTTCCTCTTTCGGGGACGTAAATATTTCACCCGGGTTACCTTCTTCAACAATAGCTCCTCCTGCCATAAATATAACCCTGTCTGCCACTTCCCTGGCAAAACTCATTTCATGAGTCACCACAATCATTGTCATGCCTTCCTCCGCCAAAGATTTAATGACCTCCAGCACATCTCCCACAAGCTCAGGATCAAGAGCGGAGGTAGGCTCATCAAAAAGCAGTGCCTTAGGCTCCATTGCCAGTGCTCTTGCTATGGCAACTCTTTGTTTCTGCCCTCCTGACAGCTCTTTGGGATATGTTCCCGCTTTTTCCTCCAGTCCTACTTTTCTGAGAAGTCTCATAGCTTTTTTAGATGCTTCTTCCCCGGATTCTTTTCCTGTCAGAACAGGCGCCAGTGTTATATTTTCCAGCACTGTTTTCAAAGGAAACAAATTGAAGTTTTGAAATACCATTCCCAGCTCTTCTCTTAACATTCTTATGTCAGCGGTTTTTTCAAGCAAGTTCCTTCCATTGTATAAAACTTCTCCACCATCAGGCTTTTCAAGCTGATTTATACAGCGCAGGAAAGTACTCTTTCCTGAACCTGACGGTCCTATTATGCAAACCACCTCACCTTCGTCAACATTCATGGTTATATCCTTAAGCACAGTGAGGTTTCCAAACTTTTTTGATAAATTCCTTACTTGTATCATAATTACACCAGCTTTCTTTCTATATTTTTCTGAATTATTATCAGTGCGGATATTATAACAAGATAAAATATAGCTCCGGTTGTATAAGCTTCTATAGTTTTAAAGCTTAATGCCGCATAATTTTGTATTTCCTTGGTTATTTCATTTACTACTATTACCGACAAAATTGCCGTATCCTTCACAGTAATTATGAACTGGTTAAACAGCGACGGTAACATAATCCTGAAAGCAGGCGGCATTATAAGATGCAGCATAATCTGCCTGTCAGTGAGACCCAGGGACATACCCGCCTCATTCTGCCCGAAATCCACTGATTGAAGAGCTCCTCTTACAATTTCTGAAATAAAAGCTCCTGAGTTGAGGCTGATTACAATAATCCCAGCAGCAACAGATGACAAATTCATATCAAGCAAGACAGGCACCACATAATAAACATATAAAGCCTGAACTATCAGAGGAGTTCCTCTGATAATCCAAACATATACATTGGCAGCCACCCTGGCAATCCGGTTCTTACCCTGCAAAGCATATCCGCTTATGCTTCCTAATATGAATCCGAAAAAAATACCTGTAACCGAAACTAACAATGTTACCTTCAGCCCCCTGAAAAGCATGGGCAGCAAAACATTTAAAAATTCCAAATTCTTCACATCCTTACTTTAAAATAACCTACTCAAACCACTTGTTTTTTAACTCATCCATTTTCCCGTTTTCGCTTAATTCTTTTAGTGCTTTATTAAATATATCCATTAAGCCAGGATATTTCTTAGAGGCATCAAAGGATACAGCTATGGCATATGGTGACTGTCCCTGATTAAATTCCTCTCCCACCATTTTTAGCTTTGTACCGTTCTTAGTCTTAATGTAATATGCAACTCCCGGCTGATCCTGAATAAGAGCATCAACCTTGCCCTGCTCCAGAGATTCATATGCTGTGGTGATGGTATCATGCACCTCTATGAAGCCTGAAGGGATATTAGCCTGAGCATAAATGTGTGAAGCAGTTCCCTTTTCCACGGCTACCGTATAATCTCCTGACTTAAGAGAATCAATACCTGTAATGTCCTTTGAACCGGTCTCCTTATTTATAGATACAATCAGTCCCGAGTCATAATAAATATTGCTGAAATTCATCACTTCTTTTCTTTCATCTGTTGCACATAAGGCAGCAAGAGCCAGGTCTACCTTACCCTTGGCGACAGAGGTCGTAAGAGCGGAATAATCCATAGCCTCAACCCTGCCGCCGGCTATTGTGAATCCCAGAAGCTTCTGCATTTCATTTAATAAATCAAGGTCGTATCCTTTTAGTGTGGAGCCATCCTCACCATAGAAAGAAAATGGACCAAATAACCCGGATGTTCCAACCGACAATTCTACTCCTTCGAGGGCGCCTTCTATATTTTCATCAACTCCCATAGTTCCTTCAGGTTTTTTTTCACCTCCTGTTCCTTCATTAGCTGATGAACAAGCTGTAAAGGACAACAATGCAATACTAATAATCATAATAAACGATAATACATTTTTCATTTCCTTTTTCATAAAAGCCTCCTATAATATTTTAAATTCGCAGGTTCCATCACAAATTCGCTCACTTCCTTCTTGTCTTGCAAATTGGGACTGCGCTGCATAAGACCTACCGCCATTTTTTTGAAAAAAACGTTCTGAAAAATGGGGTTAGAGCTATAAAAATCCCGCCTCTGTTAAGAGGCGGGATTCCGCGGTACCACTCTAATTGCTGTAAAAATCAGCATCTCATTTCATCTAACGGTGTCAGCCGTTTGGGTTGCTACTCCCAAATGCTCCAAGGCGGGTTCAATATACAGCGGACAAAAACATTTCACCATTCTGTTTTCTCTCTGAAGTCCTTGATAATTTACTATTCCTCTTCACAGCATTTATTAAATTAATATATCTTCACTTTTACGTCTACAATAATATACAACTTAGCGCACAGGTACCCAGGCTCCATCACTGATTTGTTTACTCCCTGCCGGTTGTACAAATTGGGATCGCACTGCATAAGACATACCGCCATTTTTTTGAAAAAAACATTCTGGAAAATGGGGTTATGGCTATAAAAAAAACGCCTCTGTTAAGAGGCGGGGTTCCGCGGTACCACTCTAATTGCTGTAAAATCAGCATCTCATTTCATCTAACGGTGTCAGCCGTTTGGGTTGTTACGCCCAAATGCTCCGAGGCGGGTTCAATATACAGCGGGACGAAAACGTCTCACCATTCGTTTTCTCTCTGAAGTCCATATATATTTACTGATTCTCTTCTAAGCAATTTTATAAAATATAGTTTTTATTGATATTTATAATATTCCATACTATTCGTTTTGTCAACCGTTTTTTTATGTTTTATCAAAAATTATCATACAATTCGTAGAAAGATAACAACAATCCCGTCCCATGTCACTTTTTATTATTTCATCATTAAACATGAAATTATATAAAACACATATATATGCACTGGGTAGAAAATATAGAATAAATACTTCATTCCTCTTCCCTTTTGTCCGTTATACAGATATAATAGCGGTGCTGCAAAAACCATCATCCACTGGTAGTTTTCCATAAACAGTCCGGTAATGCTAAGTTCTCCTGTAAATATAAATGCCAGACTCATTATTATATAGCCTGTTATTAATTTCTTCCTGTCCTTTCTCAGCATATACAATATTATACCTAATAGTACAAATACCGGACCGCCTTCAACAAATATAGGGGTTGGAATAATAAGCGCTAAATATATCAAAGGCATATTGCCTGAGCTGGCTCCCATGATAAACACCATTCCTAATGCAATGGGTGCTATTAACAGCAGTATCCCCCAAAATGTTTTGAGACCATTTTTTTCATTCCTTGCTTGCTCTATGTAATCTATAATACATAAATATACGGTAATCATAAATAATGTGGCAAAAATATTGTTCATAACACCTAAATCATCTGGTCTTTCAAAGTATCTCGGAATCACACTATTACCTATATTCATTATAACCGAACCTACAAACAGCCTAAGCATGTACTTCTTTTTGCTTTTAGTGTGGGTATATCCTTCTATGGTCGTAAACATAAATATTGGAGCAACTATCCTTCCCACCCAATTAAAGACCACTGGAATGTTGCCGTTATAATTGAAAAATTCATGGATGTGATCAAATACCATCAGTATCAGGCCTATTAACTTTAATTGAAATCCGGTAAGTCCCTTTTCCTTCATTTGCTTCCTCCATACAGTGATTTTAATGTTTTTATCTACAAACATTTGTAAGCTACTATAGTAACCGTTCCCTTACCTCGATATCTTTTTATTTCATATTTATCTTTATATGCTTCTAATAAATCCGGCAGTTTATAGTACCCATAGGAACGCAAGTCGAAATCCGGTTTGGTTCTCTTAATAAATGTTCCTGCAGAGCTTACATTTACATAGCCGTCATCATCCTGGTACTTTTCAAACGCTATTTTAAGTAAGCTGTGAATCTCTTCAATACTTCCATTAGAACTACTATTGTCTTCAATATCTGCATTATCAGCTTCAGGTAATTCCTTTTCCACATCTTTAGATAGATTTTCCAGATAAATAAATTCATCGCAGGAATTTCTAAAGGCCTCGGGAGTTTTCTTTTCTCCTACACCAATAACATAAACACCGGACTCATGCAGTCTTATTGCAATTGGAGTATAGTCACTGTCACTTGCGACAATAACAAAAGCATCATATGTGCCTGTATGTAATAAATCTATGGCATCTATGACCATAGCCATATCAGTTGCATTTTTCCCGGTTACATAGTCAAATTGCTGTACTGCCTTAATTGCTAAACGTTTTACTTCATCTTCCCAGTTTTTAAGATTTTCCTTCTTCCAGTTTCCATAGGCTCTTTTCACTACGATACGGCCATATGTGGAAATTTCACGCATTACCTTATCCATTTTAATAAGTTGTGTATTGTCCGCGTCAATAAGCACAACTATTTTGTATAAATTTTCCATCTCTTCCTCCTGACTATTCTATAATCACTTCATCAAATAAATTTTGAAAAATAATTGTTTCAGGCAGTTCATTCAAATGTCTCGCAACATTTCTTTCGGCCATTCTTGTGTAATTATACTCGTCATCTTCTTTATTGGGAAGATGGTTAAGAATCAACAAAGAAGGACTTACTTTTCTGACAAAAGTCCTGCCGAACTCCGAATTTGCCATGATGAACGGTGCAACTATTACATCAATTCTAACACTTTTTAATGCTTCTGCATACTCCGATTTTGTATAATCTGCATCTCCCGAAAATAATATTGTTTTATTATTTATGCCAATAATAAACGCATAATGATCTATACCAAACCTCTCATGAGACAGGTGTTTTGTCCTGATATATTTTATAAGAATATTTTCCGGATTAATAGTGCCCAACTCGTAATAATTACCGTCCAATTCATGCAATATGCCGGAGTTTTTAAGTACTGCACTATTCAGCTTCGTTGCAACAAGCTTCTCAACCTTGTTGTTTTCCATGTATTCCAATGTTTTTTCAATATTAAAATGATCCTCGTGCTGATGTGTGAATAACAGATAATTTATATCCTTAAACCTGCCTTTGCCATATATTATATAATTCATAAGATTATTATCCACAGTGCTCCATTCGGGTGTTTTTACATTATGTATCCCGTCTATTAATATTTTTCTGCCACTTCCTTCTATCAATAATCCGGCATTCACAACTTGCGTTAATTTAATTTTATCCATTTTACCTTCCTTGTAAGATCTTCTGACATTGAATACAGCATAAGTTTACCACAATAAATGGTAAAGGGGAGCAATAAAATTGCCTCCCTTTACTTAATTTCGTAACAACAAGTTTGTTTTAAGTAAAAACATTTCTGCGTTATAGACCGGTCAATTATCTCAGGTCCAGTTTTTTAATTGAAAGAATCTCAATAAGCAGTGTTGCTCCGCTGACAATTAAATATAATGAAATTATATAGTTTATAACCAATTTTGACAATAATGGCAGCAAAATAAATATAACGGATAAAATAATACTTAAAACTCCGCTGAGAGTAATCATTCCGGTATTCATTATCTGAAAGTATTTAAGTCTGCCGGCAAATGAAATTTTTTCTGCTCCCGTGAACATCAGGAGAAATGCCAGCATGAAGGTTAAAGCCGTCTCTGTAAGTGCCACAGGCATGAAAAACAGTAAAACTCCCATAAGAATATTCAGAATTCCCATAATAATTAACACCGGGTCTCTGAAATATTCTGTTGTCTCAATATATCCAAAAATGCTGTAAACTCCGTTTAAAGTCAACGATATGCCCGCAATATACTGAATAACCTTAAACACCTTCAGTGGAAATACCACGCATAAAGCACCAGCAACAATCATTATTACTGAAATTATAATACAGGTTGTTTTAAATTTTTTCATTTTATCATTCCAGTTGTCAATAAATTCATTGGCATAATCAAAATCTGAATTGTAATATTTCATATAAACTTTCCTCCATTTATTTTATGAACTTATAATATCTTAGGAAATCCATATATAAAATGAATTCCTTATTTATATTATACCCATAAAAAAACTGGTAAAACTTGTTTTTTATATTAGCTATAGAAGCAACCTGTACCTTTCTGTTAAAACATTGCTCTCTCTATTTACAATTCTCTTTTTTTATTTACTACAGTTAGGTATATGATGCCTGCTATAGACAATATCCCATATATTGCGGTGTATTTTAGTGAAAAATTCGCACCTGAAATCAGGATTGATGTAGGACCGTCGGCACCTCCTATTATGCCTATGGAGCTTGCTCCACTTATGTCTGAATTTAATTTATGTGATAAATATGTTGGCAAAAGAAAATTAAAAGCCAAACTTACCACAAAAACAGTAACGCATAAAACTGTAAAAACCATTACAATCTTTCTTATTCTGATGCTGTTCATTTATAATTCCTCTCATTTTTGTTTATTAATATTCCCTTTAATTATTGAATACTTCATTTACCAATTGGCAGTACTCCTGATAAGCAGGATACTTGCGCAACGACTTCAGCGCTTCTGCCATCCATTTATAATACCAGCAATGCTCATATTTATCACTTTGATTAAAGAGCTTCCAGAGCTCATCTCCAATGGTAATGTAATCCCTGTGGATTGACCTTATATTGCTGAGTTTATCTCCCAGGGCAATCATTTTTTCTTCCTGGGATGCCCAATTCATAAAATATTCTATTGTTGCCTGTTTCCGTCTTTTCCATGAACCAACAGCATCTTCTTCTTTTTCTTCACTTTCAGCAGCCACGAAGTTTCGTATTCTTGTTCCGAATCTTTCCTCGATTAAGTCAAAGTTTATATTTTTGTTATCTTCAACGGTATCGTGAAGAACTGCAGCCGCAATTACTTCAATATCAGGCGTCATTGTAGCAACTATTGATGCCGCCTCCAAAGGATGTAAAATATATGGTGTATCTGTTCCCTTCCTTGTCATATTTTTATGTGCTTCTATTGCAAATTTAATTGCTTCATCTAATATTCCTGGATTGAATTCTATTGTACTTTGCATATAACCCACCCTAACTAATTTACTTCATTCTTATAATACCATTATCTGTAATTTGTAATAATACACATATGTTACAATAGTTCCTTAAATAAGGGCGTTCTCCTATTTGTAACTGTGATTATTATCGGTGACTGCTTCCCTGACCCTGAGGCAGCATATGTTCCTGCTCTCAAGATCTCATCAATGATTTCTTTTGGAATCATATCCGGCTTGTAATTTCTTGTACTTCTACGTGTTAATATTGTATTCATTGTTTCTGACATTTGAAAATCCTCCCTTTTAATGTATTGTATCACTAAACAGTGACATTTAACATATTTATACTTTCAGACAGTTCAACATAAATAAATAGGTACGCTTTTTACAATTTTACATTCCATAAAATGTTTTCACATCATACTTATTGTAACTTGAAATGCAAAAAATAGTCAAGTTTTGCATTCAAACTTAATATCACAATCAGAGAAGATAATAGTAAAGGCATATATCCTCGTAATGCCCGTCCTTCATGTGAAATCCGCCTGGAATCGTTCCAAGCAGCACAAACCCTATACGTTCATATAAATGCCTTGCATGCGTATTTGTGGCAACAACAGCATTAAACTGTAAAATACCAAATCCATATTGCTTAGCTTGGGCAAGGCTATCTTTTACTAACTTTTCCCCAATGTGTAAGCCTCTGCTTTCAGAACCTACCGCATAACTGGCATTGCTGATATGACCGCATCTTCCTATATTGTTGGGATGAAGTATATACAGCCCGTGTATTTTTTTACTTTCACAGTCTTCGGCAACAGCACAATGAGTTTGCTCATTAAAAAACGCCCTGCCTGTTTTCTGATTTAAATAATCCCCTTGAGGAAAAGCAATTCCCTCCTCAACAACCTCATTCCATATTTGTATCATTGAGGGTACATCCTCTGCATTGTACTTTCGAATTATAATGTTCATTTTGCCACCCTTTTTCCGGTTAATAATATGCCGGCAACATCACAAAATTCTTCCGGTTTATTCCTTGTTCTTAGTTTATTGTATGCATATACTTCTCTGCTTCATACCATGGCACGGTGAAAGAAGTTCCCTTTGCACAGAAAACAGATGTTGATGTATTCTCTGTATCTCTTTCCTTGTCATATCCTGTTTTGTTGATTACATCAGCAGAATTTCCACACAAGTCATATCCGTCATACATTAAGCTTATACTTCCCATACCCCTGGTAAATGATATGAGCTCAGTGGTATAATCCATAAAGGATTCCACAGGTCCTCTTCCTTTTATATAAACATTTCCACAATTGATAACAGGCGGTTCACAAGTACCTCTTAATTTTTGTATATCCGACATAATTTTTCCAACGTAAGTTTCTTCAGCATAAATCTCAAAGCTATAAAACGGCTCTAATAAAATAGATTCTGCTTTTTCCAGGCCTTGTCTTATTGCCCTGTAGGTAGCTTCTCTGAAATCGCCGCCTTCAGTATGTTTAATATGGTAACGTCCATCAGTTAAAATTATTTTCATGTCCGTTATTGGAGAACCGGTTAACACTCCTTTATGAACTCTTTCAAAAACATGGTTTTCTATTGTATTCTGATAATTTAAAATTAAATTATCAACATGGCACCGGCTCTCATAGGTGATTCCGCTGCCACGGGCAGTTGGCATTAGCTTTAACTGTACTTCCGCATAATGACGGAGCGGTTCAAAATGCCCATACCCCGTTACCTCTGATAATATAGTTTCTCTGTATTCAACCTGTGGTTTTTCAAAACCAACTGATATTCCAAATCGGGACTTCATAACATCCTCTAATATCTCAAGCTGAATTTTTCCCATTACACTAATTAATATATCTTCCGTTTCTTCTCTATATGTAACCGATAAAGCCGGATCTTCAGCTTCCAGCATTCGTAGTTTTTCCATTAATATTGTCACATCTGTATTATCTAATATATTTACCCTTGATTTAAGTGCTGCAGTCAGATGAAAATTGTTAACTTCTTCTACTGTTGTTTCACCTGATTTTATCATAGTGCCGCATACAGGAGATTTAAGCCCTACAACAGCAACAACATCTCCGGCTGATATGTCATTTTTAGTTTCATATTTTTTACCCTTATAAACTCTTATTTCATTGACCTTTTCTGAAGATGTTAAATCGCCTTTTTTAAATATAAATTCATCTTTAATACACAGCCTTCCGGATAAAGCCTTTATAAATGTCAGCCGTATTCCCTTTTCATCATGTCGTATCTTGTAAACCTTTCCCGAAAAACAATTGTCTTCTTTCTCCTGATATTCTGTTTTTGACAGCATTGAAAATATTTCTAAAAAATTATCTAATCCAATTCCTTTTAAAGCTGAGCCTTTCATTAATGGGAAGCAAAGCCTGTTTTTTATAAGCCTTATCACAACTTCTGATAAATCCTTTGCACTATAACCTTCCTGTAAATAAGATTCTAAAAAAACATCATCCCTGTCTGCTGCAAATTCAGCTGTTTGCTGATTAATTATATCTTCTGCAGAATTAAGAAACAGTATATCACCGGTAAGCTTGTTTTTTATGTCATTTATTATAACCTGCAGGTTAAAACTTTCTATGTCAGTTTTATTAATAAAAAAGAAGGTAGGAATATTGTATGAATTCAATAGATTAAATAAAGTTGTAGTGTGAGCCTGAACCCCCGAACTGCCGCTTATTATTAAAATCGCATAATCAAGGGCAGACATGGAGCGTTCAGTTTCTGCCGAGAAATCCATATGTCCCGGTGTATCTATAATATAATAAGTATCATTATTAAATTCAAAAATTCCCTGATCAGAAAAAATTGTAATTCCTCTTTTCTGTTCTATTTCATTAGTATCCATACTTGAAGTCTTATGATCAACTCTTCCTAAATTTCGTATGCTGCCTGTATTATAAAGAAGTTGTTCTGTGAAAGTAGTTTTCCCTGCATCCACATGAGCAAAAATTCCTATTGTTTTTTTCATAGTAACTCTCTTTCTGTCTGATATAATTTTACAGCATAGTCCGCAGAAGTAAATAGTATGGTACACTAAAAGGTTACATCTGTTAAGCACTGATTTTCACAGTCAATTAATCCATGACCGTTAAGCCTTAGCTTAGGAATTACTGGTAGGCTTACAAAGGACAACGTCATAAAAGGGTCTATTCCTTCTGAAACACCAAGTTGTAATGCTGTAAGTTTCAGATGCTCCAATTTTTTATCAACAACCTCTATTGTTTCCTGACTCATAAGTCCTGCAATAGGCAATGGAAGCTCTCCCAGTATTTTACCATCCTTTGCAATTGCAAGTCCGCCATTTTGCTCTCTGACTGAATTTGCGGCAATTACCATATCCTCATCATTTGTTCCTACCACAATAAGATTATGTGAGTCATGTGCCACGCTGGTAGCTATTGCTCCTGCTTTTAGTCCATAGCCCTGTAAAAACCCGACTCCAACATGACCTGTATTGTGATGACGTTCAAAAACAGCCAACTTAACCAAATCCTGTGAAAGGTTCACTCCCGGAGCCAATCCGTCACTCTGCGTCCATTCAGTAATAATTTCTTCTGTCAACAATTGGTGTTCTATGAGCTTGATAGCACGAATATGGTCTCCCTTCTTTTTTATTTTCAATTGATCCGAACTTATGGTAATCATATGAAAGGAGTTCCATATTTTTTTATTTTCGGGAAGTTTATACGGTTGTTTTTTCAGCATATTTCCGTCCTGTGCCGCCAGCTTGCCATCAATATACACCTGATGCACCTCAATATCTTTCAAGTCGGATAATACTGCCAGATCTGCACGGTATCCCGGTGCTACAGCACCTGATTCCTTTAAATTAAAATATTGTGCCGTATGAAGGGTACACATTTTAATTGCTGTTACCGGATCAACGCCCAAACTAACAGCCTTTCGTATTACTGCATCCATATGCCCATCACGAAGCAAATCACCCGGATGACGGTCATCTGTTACAAACATGCATCGATTAGAATACGGCTTTTTACACAATGGCAGCAATGCTTCCATATTCCTGGCAGCGGTTCCTTCCCGAACCATTATCCATTGACCACGCCGCAGTTTTTCCATTGCTTCATCCATTGAAGCACACTCATGATCCGACTGTACACCGGCTGCAACATAAGCATTAGTCTGTTTACCCCGGAGTCCCGGTGCATGACCGTCCACTATTTTACCAAATTTTTTTGCATCTGCAACCTTAGTAAGTATTTCTTCATTACCTTTTATTGTCTGATGTGCATCCATTAGTTCAGCCAGTCCCAGGACACGTTCATTATCATAATATCTCCGAAGCTGTTCTGCTGCTAACACTTCTCCCGGCTCATCAAATTTACTCGACGGCACGCAGGAAGGAAGAGTAAAATACACCTTCATCATCAAATCATCGGTTGCTTTTAGCATATAATCTATTCCTTCTGTTCCGGCAACATTCGCAATTTCATGGGGATCAGCCACAATTGCCGTAGTTCCTCCAGGTAAGGATGCACGCTCAAATTCTCCGGGAGCAAGCATGGATGATTCCAGATGCATATGACCATCAATAAACCCCGGGCAAATGAAGCACCCTTGCAAATCTACTTCCATGTCACCCTCATATTTCCCCAATCCCACAATGTAACCATCTGAAATAGCCACATCCGTTTCTTCCAACTCTTCAGTAAATACATTAACAACTTTAGCCGATTTCAAAACAAGCTGTGCCTTTTTTGATCCTGATGCAGACAAAATTATATTTTTTCTTTTCTGGCAATCCATTTTAGTCGTTCCTCCATATATGCAAAATCTCAAGGACTTCAGTAAGCAGGCAATCTGTCAGCTCTCATAATACCTTTCAGCAATTATAACCGCTGTTTTCGAAAACTGCAGATATGCTCAATATTATTACCCATTTATAATTATTGTTACTATACATCATCCGTCTGCATTTAACAAGAAAAACTAAAGAAAATAATTTTAGTGTTGTATTAGCTGAATTAGCTCCTTCAGCCTGAGCTTATCAATTTCACCTGAAAATAATTTATCATACCTTACGGCAGTTCCAAAGTGATATTGTGGAGCAATGGTTTGTTCTGCTATTGGTTTAATGTTGTCAAGGGTTAAGCCGCCCCCAACCATTATGTTTACATGTCCTGAGTTTTTAATCATTTCTTTAATGACAGGAATATTTTCTGTTATAATCCCTTTCCCTCCGGAAGTCAGTACTGTTTTAATCTGAGGGTACCCGGAAAGCAATTTTATACCTCCCACAATATCAGGAAGCTCATCGATTGCTCTGTGAAATGTTACTTCCAGTCCTCCGCAAACCTCCAGCAATTCCCGGAGACTGTTTTCGCATACCTCTTCAGCTTCATTCAAAACTCCAAATACCACACCGTTTGCTCCCAAATTTCCGGCTGTTTCTATATCCCTTTTCATTACTGCTAATTCCTCTTTTGTATATGTAAATGATTTTGAATGAGGTCTTATCATAACATTTACCGGAATGCTGACCGACTTAACGACCTCTTCTATCATCCCATAGCTGGGAGTCAGACCTCCTTCTGAAAAAGCACTGACCAGCTCTATTCTGTCTGCTCCGCAATCCTCAATACTTCTTGCATCATTTGGTGTTACAGCGATTATTTCAATCATATCCAACCTCTCCTGTCTTCGCATCTGATTAACGGCTTTTGCCGGTATCTTATACAATTTTACAGTTTTACCATCCATAGTCATTTGTTATATAGTAAGTAAACATTATACTTAAACGTAAGTATAGATCTTATGAATAGATTTTCCGTACTGTTCTGCTATCTATATTTGCAAATTAATTATTTTCAGCAATAGGTTCACAATTCCCACATTGTAACCGCTGCAGGCATAAATACCCCGGCTGTCTTTCGCAATCACAGTAAGCGGCAGGTTCTCCGGATTAACATACATCCTGCGAGCCATGGTTTCTGCCGTGTCAGAGAAATCAGAAAAATACACCTTTGCGCCGGGTATTGCTTTAAGCACTCCCCTAAAGGTATCATTCTCAAATGCTTTATCACCACGAATAATGAAATTTATATCGCATTCCGTCCTGTTAACCTCTTCACGGGATTGTATAAACTCATTAAGAATATGCTCAGTAGGCTCATGTCCTTCTTCCAGCCATATAAACACAGCTGCTCTTCCTGTACTTACAGCCTCTGATGTAGTTACTTCATCTTCATAATAAAGCCTGAAAGGAGTAAAAAATATATCTGTAATCAGATTTGATATTTCCATCTGGCGTAGTGAAATATCGAGAGTCTTTGTCCTGCCTGCTTCGAGGCTGAAACAGTACTTCCTTGCAAACTGATTGCCGTTAGGAAGTCTATTTGAGGTAATAATGCGATAGCTGCCCGGGTTTAGTGAACATTCCATCCTTCCATTTTTCCAGACAAAATCAGAAAAATCCAGAGTTTTATATGAACCTTCATTTAAGACAGCCATGGTCCAGTTCTGTAAATAAACCCATTTCTCTAAACCTCCTGTAAGAATCAGACCTGACCTTTCACCATATTCACATAGATCATCCTCAACACTTTTGAATTCACCATTCTCGTAATACTCGGCAGTCATAGTTACTGTATTAATTCGTGCAGGAATACCCAACGTCCTGCAAATTGCCGTAAAAAGTATTCTTTGTTCCTTTAACCCTGCATATCCACTGAGAATAGTTCCTTTCGGTGTACCTGTCAGACGATCATTTTGCCTGCCGGGATTTGATCGGAACTTTGAAACATATTCCCATACCTTCCCGGGATGTTCCCGAAAAAGTTCTATTTTATGCTTGTTAAATAATGTTAAAATAAATTCACGGTATGGTGTAAGCTCCTCATAATATGCTCTCGGACACATAATATAACGCAAAAATATTTCCTGAGGATAATCCTTTTGATATTTCAATGAGTATATAAAATGCTCACGTAGAACATTGCACTTTACATCTCTGTAATCTTTTTTCTTAAGACATTTAAGTAACTTAAGCCGCAGTTCTTTATCTGTAACTAAATCATCTAAATCATCTGAATCATCTAAATCATCTAAATCATCTGAGTTCATAGCTAAAAAATCGTAAATCTCACAAAAGTTACCCTCTGCAGCCTTTAAAATATCTGTAACTTCACCGAAACTGGTGAATTGAACAGCAAGCTCTTCCGCCTTTTCCTCCTGATAAAAGCTGTTAGCATATTCTTTGCGCTTAAGGTGCGCTTTTTCTATAATCAGGCTTCGCTCATTCTCTTGCTCTTCGGTAAGCTCTGCACTGTTTTTCATGCTGTCTTTTGGAGCGGTAAAGTCAAAATCCTCACAGTATTCTGTTTCTGTAAACACAGCATGTGAAAAATCCAATACTACAGAATTACTGTCAGCTGTATTAACGAATGCTTCCGCAAATTTGCAGTCCTTCACCGCATGTATGTGTATACTGCCAAATCCCAGGGTTAGACCTGCATTCCCGGATTCATCGGTTGTAATTGATGCGATGGGGAAAAATTCCGAGCCGTTCAGCACCTCAAAATGCACTATAACTCCTGCAACGGGCAGCTCATCCTTTACAGTAACGGTGAAATATCCGGACGGTGCATAGCGGCTTACTTCGTTGAGAATAAGCGTTTGACCCTCACGGGAAATGACTTCCTCCCCTTCAACAGGCAGATAAGCCTTTGTATCCACCAGCATTGCCCTTCCTGAAGCATTATCAAACCAGCCTTTGTTAAGAACAGGCTCCGGTTCGCATGCTCCAAGATAGTACCACTCTCCGTCACACCACACCTCAACCCATGCGTGGTTATCATCGCAGTGAGCCCACCTGGGGGTATACACCTGCCGGGCTGGAATACCGACACTGCGAAGGGCAGTAACCAGTAATGTCGACTCTTCACCGCACCTTCCGTATGAAGATTTTAACACTGTCAGCGGAGAAGCTGTTCTGTCATCCGTACTCTGATATATTACATGTTCCGCGCACCATGTGTTAACCTCAAGAGCTGCTTTTTTCATGCTTTTTCCATTGATCCTATCTCTCAGAGCATCGTAGAAAAACCTCCTGCAGTCTTCCACCGCTTCATTATTAATGCGATAATACAGAACATAGTTAAAGAATATATCCTCCGGAACAGGCTCTTTCCACTGAGAGTTATCAGCAAGAAACACTCCAAAGTCAGCAAATTTTTTATATAAATCAAAATCATAGTCTCCAATATCGGAAGCGGTCATGGTGCTGTAGAAAAACTCCAAAATAACTTGTACATCATCGCTGCAATTTTTCAATTGTGTAAGAATGTCCTTTTCAAGCAAGCCTAACTGTAAGTTTTCATTAAACTTATCACGAATTACCCTTTGTATATTCTTTGAAAAAATCACCTTAGTTCCCTCCGACACTCACTTTCAAAACTTTTACCATCATTGTTATAGTACCCAAGAAAAGCCGATCCAATTATCCCTGCACTATTTCCAAGAGATGCAGGCACTATTTCACCATATCTTACATCCTTTGAAAATACCATTTCATTTACCTTTTTTTTCACCTGTTCAATGGGAAAATTCTCTGATTCTGACACTCCGCCTCCTAAGGCAATTATATCCGGATCAAGCATATTGTATATATTCAGTATGCCTATAGCCAGATATTTGCACATCCTGTCAACTGTCTCCAGTGCCAGTGCATCGCCTTTTTTGGCCGCCTCAAAAATGATTTCTGCAGTGATATTCTCTGCTTTATTGAAAGCTGACTCAAGTATCAATGTTTTCACTCTGTCATTGCTGATTCTGTGCTGTGCATATTTTATGATGGCTGAAGCAGATGCAAAAGTTTCAAAACACCCGTTATTTCCGCAGTTGCAGTCATAAAAATTCTCTCCTATTATTGTATGTCCAATTTCAGATCCAGCAGCATGGCTTCCTCTGTAAATGCTCCCATTAATTATTATCCCGCTTCCAATTCCCGTTCCCAGCGTCAGCAATACTGAATTTTCGGCTCCCCTTGTAGAGCCAAACAGACTTTCACCCAGTCCGGCAGCCGTGGCATCATTCTCCACATAAACACTTTTCCCCAGCATGGAATTAAGCTCCGTTCCCAATTCGACATTTCTCCATGACAGATTAGAACAGTACAATACCCTGCCGGTAGTATATTCCACCGGTCCGGGAACGCCGATGCCAATTGAATGTATGTCCTCCATGCCAATACCCTGAGCCTCTGCCAGTTCTCTGATCTGCTCTGCCATTGTACGTATTATGGGAGTATATCCTCTTTGGGCATAAGTCGGTCTGGAATTCATTCTTAAAATATTCCCCTCAAAATCCACCAGTCCAACCTTTATGAACGTTCCGCCAAGATCAACCCCTATTAACATAAGCACCTCCTGTCATTCCTCGTGCCACCACCATTTTAAGCTCAAGTTTTTCGTCCAATATGACCAGATCTGCCCTTTTTCCTTCCCGAATCGATCCAATCTCTCCGTCCATGCCGATTGCAGAAGCAGGATTGATAGTAGCCGAACGTACGACCTGCTTTAACGGAATACCAAATCTGACCAGGTTTCTTACCTCATTTAACATATTCGTGGTGGAACCTGCAAGCGTCCCATCCTCCAGCATTGCCATACCGTTTCTGTTGAAAACCTTCTGACCACCCAGCTCTGATTCTCCGTCTTGCAGCCCCGCCGCGCGCATCGAATCGCTGACTATAATGCTGCGTTTTTCCCCAAGCAGAAAAAATGCTGCACGAAGCACTGCAGGATGTATGTGTATACCATCGCATATGAGCTCGGCACTCACACCCGAAGAATCGAAAACTGCTCCTACAATCCCGGGCTCACGATGGTGAAGACCTGTCATGGCATTAAAAAGATGAGCCACATGGGTACATCCCAGCCTGAAAGCCTCCATGGCCATATCGTAATCCGCATTGGAATGAGCAATGGACACAGTGCATAATTCAGAAGTCCGGGCAATAAATTCTCCGGCATTTTCACATTCCGGAGAAACGTCAACCAAGCGAATGGCACCTCTGCATTTATTGTAAAAGCTTAGAAATTCTTCAAAGTCCGGCGTACGAAGCGCCTCCTCCAATTGTGCACCTTTTTTCTCATGAGATAAGTAAGGGCCCTCCATATGTACTCCCAAAACTGAAGCGCCATCAGGAGGGTTATCCATACAATCCCGCACAGCCGCAAGAGCTGAATCAATTTGTTCCACGGAACCTGCCATTGTGGTGGGACAGAAAGAAGTCACTCCATTCTTCAACAGGTGTGATGCCATGCATGCAATAGAACTTCGTGTACCGTCCATGGTATCCGCACCTGCACATCCATGAATATGAATATCCACAAAGCCCGGAAGTATCATACACCCAGTCATGTCAAGCTCTTCCTCATTGTTTGTCCGGTCATTTATCCAATGGCTTATTTGTTCAATTCTATCGCCATCTGTCTGAATATCTGCCCTGACAAGCTCAAACTCATCATTAAAAATCATTGCGTTTTTTAAAATCATATTATTCCTCCCGTACAAATCAGACAAATACAAACAAAAAAGCATAGGCAGCAATCGTCCCACATACTCTTTTAGTCTTTGTACTATATCATAACCCGGTATTTGCAGGGTTAAATTTTACAAAATCGAACTGGACAATATCTTTCCCGGTAAGATAATGCTTCTCTCTCACACTGCCTTCAGGGTGTGATTGAAAGCCACATCTTTCTAACATTTTCATACTTGCCATATTTCCTTCGTAACAGCCTGCAAATATCTTATCTAACTTCATGTTTTCAAAGCAATATTTAATTCCAAGTGAAAATGCCATTGTTCCATATCCCTGATTCCTATAAGGCTCATATATCATAATCGCCAAATCGGGCAATGTATTTACAAGCGAAAGGAAAATAGAACCAATCCTGGCATCATCAGAACACCTGATAATAGTCGCAATAAATCTTGATCTTATTGGTTTATTTTTAAATTCTTCAAATGTTTCAGTACGTATGTAATTGTATCCTTTTTGAGTTTCAGGTTCCTGCCAGCAGTTATATTTTTCAATATCATCAATATCAGAAATATATTCAGATAAATTCAGCCGACTGTTTCCTATGTATATTTTCCTGTCCATTGAAAATCCTCCAATATATAAAACAAAAATTCAATTAAGTTCACTCTTTTTCAGTACATTTTTAGTATAAAATCCATCTGTAGTCTTGCATGCAATCAAGTATATAATCTAAATACACTATTTTATTTGAAAAATAATCTTGTGGAATATATTGACACTCTATTTTTATCTAAACTTTACCTGTATGGAAAGTCTGACTCTTTAAAGTCATGCATAAACACATCCACTAAAGCAATATTTTTACCCGAATGGGACTGTTGATTAATTTTTTAAATTCCATACCATCTTCTGCATTTCCCACAACTGTTCCATAATGAGTTGGTATTACTATCCTTGGTCTAATCTCATTTATGTAAGCTGCTGCCTCTTTCAGATCCATGGTATAATAACCGCCAATCGGAATCATTGCTATGTCACATTTAACCTGATTACTCTCCGGGGTCACGTCCATATCTCCAGAAACATAAATTCTTATTTTGTCAACCGTTATTATATAACCTAACCACCCGTTTCCCTTTGGATGAAATTCTTTATTAATATTGTATGCCGGAACCGCTTCAATCTTTATACCCCTGATGACCTTTAAGTCTCCCGGCTCCATGGTGTAAATTCTTTCATCCTCCACACCGGTTTTTTTAATTGAATCAAACATACTTATGGGAACTATGTAAACAGTATCTTCCCTCGCAACCTTTTCAATATCCTCAGATGAAAAGTGATCATAGTGTTCATGAGTAATGAAAACCATGTCTGCATCATGGTAAGCTTCATTGATCTGATACGGATCAAAATAAATACTGTCCTTTCCGCTGATGTGAATGCTGCTTTGAGCATTTACACTAATGTTTTCCAATAACTTTTCCATAAAATACTCCTTTTGAATTGTAACATATATAAAATTTTCTGAATATCTTCTTAATTAGTTTTATTCAAAGCTTGTATAAGTCAAAAAATTTCTTTGCTTTTTCTTCAGTCATATTATTTCACTTCCCTATCCTAAAAGTATTTCAAATCTCCGCATAATACCTTATTGGATCATTCAATGATATATGCACTGACTATTTCGCCATAATAAGCCGTATGGAAATCTTTGTTCGCATCATGGAAAAGGCCGTCTACATCCTGAGGATAGAATTTTCTCTTTATCTCTTCCCCAAGTGCCTGTTCATCATGTTTTTGCTTGTATATAACCCTGCACTCAAGCGTTAAAGGAAGCTCCTTAATACCAGGGACAGAAATTGCATTTGGAATTACCTGTGTCAGACCGAGCTCCTTAATTTTGTCAACAGTACGACCGGATTTAGTTCCACAAAAGCTTAGTATTTTTTTGTCAAAATCACCATGTGGAATATTTATTGTAAATTCGCCGCTATTGTCTATCTGTGATTTTGTAAAACGGTTTTCACGGACAAATGCAATAAATGTGGCTTTTCCCCACACAATTCCAAGATTACCCCATCCAATAGTCATTGAATTCACCTTGTCTCCTACTTTGGTAGTCAACAAAACACCTGCTTTTAATGCTCTCATAATATCGCCCGCATACTCAAATACTTCAATTTCCTTTTTCATAGATAGTTCCTCCTTTAAATAAATCCTGTTAACTAATTATACCCCAATTTACTATAAACTCATAGAATAAATTTTAAGCTAAAGCAAACCCCTTGACACGTCGATACCCTTGACAACCTGAGTATTTACCAGGCGCCATGGTAGCTTATTGTTTCGCTGCTGCTAAGGGCTCCAATTTTCATGCACTCTTCAATTGATTTTCCTTGAATTATCCCCATGAGGAATCCGGCTATATAACTGTCTCCGGCACCCATGCTGTCTATTACTTCGCATCTTATTATGCCAAATTCGGTGAATTCATTTCCATCATAGGCAATACTGCCCTTTTCTCCTCTTGTGACAACTACTACACTTGGGCCTTTGGACTTGATGTGTTTCATAAATTCATTCAGTTCTTCATCACTCTTGCTGTCACAGGAAAAAAAGGCATAGTCTACATATGGCACAGCCTTCCGTGTTATCTCATGATCAAGCTTATCTGCAAAGTCAAATGCTACAGGCACACCTCTTTTTTTAATTTTGTACAATTCAGATTCTATCATTCCCCATATTCCGGTCACAACAAGGTCATGGTCACATAAGAAATTAATATCTTCTTCCCCTAATTTAAACTCTGACATGACACCTTCTTCATAGTCACCTAAAATCCTGTCCCCATCTTTAAGCTCAACATGTGTAACTGCAGTCTGACCTTCTATAACCTTCACATGTGATATATCTACCCCTTTTTCTTTCAGGGCATCAATCATAAGTTTTCCATAATCATCAGTGCCTACAACACCTGTGTATGATGAATCTCCGTTCATCCTTTTGACATACACTGCAACATTAACAGGGTTTCCTCCGGGGAAGGCTTCGCCTGTACTGTCATAAACATCCATGCAGTTATCCCCAACCGCGGCTATTCTTAATTTCTTTTTCATAATATCCTCAATGTTCTGTTATTTTAAACCTGTCTATTGCCTGTTTTGCATAAAGAGATAATAGATACTGTAAAAAACAGACTGCTTCAAAATCAAGAAGCAGCCCATTCCATTACTGTTGCATAACAGCCGTTAATAGTCAAGCTGTCTGTAATATCTCCTTATTTCCATAGGATGACAGTTCAGTCTTTCTAAGTGAACGTCTATTCTTGAAGTTATTGCTCTCATTACAAGATGAGAAATATTGCCTCTGAATTTTTCACTTATACCCTTTAATTCATAATCCTTTGTGTCAATTATATTATAGTTTGCACATATTCTCGGTAAGAATCTTGCAACCCTTTCACTAAGTGCTCTTTGAGAATCTTCTCCGATGAATACTGTAACTGCTGTGTCTCTATCTATAATTTCAAACATACCGTGGAAAAATTCCGCACTGTGAATAGATTTTGTCCTTATCCAGTGCTGCTCTTCCCAGTAACACATTGCGTAGGAATATGTTGCTCCATACTGATTTCCCGCTCCGACAAAATAATGTATACTGTCATTCATGTGCTTCCTTGCAATGCTCTCACCAAATTCATCAGCCGACTTCTCAACCTCTACAAGTGCACGGGCAAGATGCTCGTCAAGTTCTGCATAAAGTTCATGGTATTCATCAAATTCTCCCGCATTATACATAAATCTGTCAGCAGTCATAAAAAATTTAAGTTGTTCATTTTGGGGATATGAAATAAGATAGTCAGCCATCTTAGCCAGTTTCGTATCTGGATAATCAACAAATCCAATTACTTTGGCTCCGGCATCTTGAGCCTTTTTCACTCCGTCAACCATTTCTGTTGTGCTTCCTGTAACAGAAGATATAACAACTATTGTTCCTTCTCCTACTTTTTTGTTTCCTGTAAGAATATATTCTGCCGCATTCTCCACATAGAAATTTATTTCCGATCTTTCTTTCATATGCACTTCAGCCTGCAGGCAAGATGCATATGTTCCTCCTATGCCAAGCCAGCAAATATTTTTATATCCTTTTTTACATATTTCATCTACAACAGATTCTATTTCACTTCTAAGAGCTAATGCTCCATTTACACTGTCAAGCCGTTTCTGTTCATCAAATTTTAGCATTATGTTCTCCTAATTATTTCTATTCTCCAACCTTCAATTTTTGATAATAATCATTATATATTGTAATTGCCTCTCCAACATCCTTTTGGAAAAACACATTTTCCTTGTAGTCAAAATCTCTTGCAGGGTCATTTTTGTATGAATCAGATGCTGCTTCAACTGCTGCATCATTCGGACAGGAATATGGATATTCTTCAAGGTTTGAAGCCATAACCTGGGGATCAGTAATGTAATTTAAAAATTTTTCTGCAAGATCCACATGCTTAGCTCCCTTAGGTATTACATAAAGGTCAAAACCAAGCTGCACAGGATCCTTTTCAAAGTCAGCTATCACAAGATTATTTTTATCGCCAAGCTCAGCCATAGCCCATGAAGCATTCCCATCATATGTAAGTGCTACATATGCGGTTCCGTTTGTAAGATTTTGTTCGGCACTTCCATACGCTACTACATTGTCGTTGTATTTTACCAGCCATTCATATGCTTCGGCTATTTCATCTTCATTAGTTGAATTAGGATTATATCCAAGAGCAACCAAAGCTATTGGGAATAAATTTCTTGCCCCGTCTATTGTGGCTATTTTCCCTTTTAATGCTGGATTTATCAAATCGTTGTAACTCTTGATTTCAACCGGGCATGTATCCTTATTATAAACTACATAAATATAGTTCATAAGATATGGAAGACAATATTCTTTTGCTGTCCAGTATGCTTCATTAATGTTTGATGAATTTGGTATATTATCAAAGTTTATCTTCTCAATATATCCACCGTCTACAAGAGACTCCATATAAGCATCACAGGTCATTATAAGGTCATATTCCTGTCCGCCGCCTGCTGTAAGCTTTGTAATCGCATCTGCGTTATCACTCATATATGACAGATTTACTTTTGCATTATTTTCTTTTTCAAACTTAGTAATTAAGTCATCTGATATATATTGCTGCCACATATAAATATTGAGCTCCGTACTAGGTGATGCTTTGCCGCTTTCAACTTTTGACCCGGTATCAGTTCCTCCACAGCCTGTAAAAAGGCCCATGATTATAAAAATGGTTAACAACACAGAAATTATTTTTTTCATATACTCTCCTCCATTTTGGCACGTTTTTTTAACGTATTTTTAATAATATTATTCAAAATCATTGCAATTACAATGATTAGAATCATGATTGTGGTAAGTGCATTAACATCAGGAGTGACCCCTGATTTATTCATTGAAAGAATTAAGACCGGAAGCGTTGAATTTTTTGCACCTGCAAGCATATTACTCATTACAACATCATCTATTGAAAGAGTAAATGACAGAAAAGCTGCACTCATTACTCCAGGCATAATGCCTGGAAGAGTAACATTTATAAATGTCTGTATTCTGTTGGCTCCCAGATCCATGGACGCCTCTTCCAGACTATAATCGTCACCGCTTATACGCCCCTTTATGGTAACAACCGCATAAGGTATGCAGAATGTGCAGTGACCTATTAATATGGTTCCCATTCCAAGAGCAATGCCTGTTTTCATAAATATAATAAGAAGTGCAACCGCCATGACAATTTCAGGAACTATTATTGGAATATAAAGCATGTTATTAATAAATTTTTTTCCTTTGAATTCATATTTTTTTAATCCCAGTGCACCTATAGTACCTATTACAACAGAAATCACAGTTGATAATACTGCTATTACTACGGAGTACCAAAGGCTTCCGATTACAGCAGAGTTAGAAAATAATTTTGAATACCACTGAGTTGTAAAGCCATTCCAGAAATAGTTGTATCTTTGATTGTTAAACGAAAAAGCCATCATTACAAACACCGGAATATACAGTATGGTATATATTATTATTGAGTAAATTGTACCTATTACTTCTTCCCGTCTTTTTCTTTTTTGTTTTTTTGAAATGCTCATTATACCACCTCCATGTCTTCAATTTTGGCAAATCTGGTATATATGAAAATAAGCAATCCTGTAATAACAATCAGCAGTACAGAAAGAGCAGCGCCAAGAGGCCAGTTTCTTATTGCACCGAATTGATTTTTTATAATATTCCCTATGTATAAAACTTTTCCGCCGCCAAGCATATCTGTTACGGTGTATATCCCTAAAGAAGGTATAAATACTAATATTATTGATGAAAATATCCCCGGAAAAGTAAGAGGAAGTGTTATTTGAAAAAATGTTGTTCTCCTTGAAGCCCCCAGGTCTGCTGATGCCTCCAAAAGTGATTTGCTTAGTTTTTCAATAGAACTGTACATGGGAAGCACTGCGAAGGGAAGCATATTTGTAATCATGCCGAGCATTACAAGACCATCCGTATACACGAAGCTTATAGGCGAATCTATTAACCCGGTGCTCTGAAGAAAGTTATTTACAGGTCCGCTGGTTTGAAACAAAAGAAGCCAGCTGTTAAGTCTCATTAAAGAATTTGTCCAAAAAGGAATCATAATAAGCATTATAAGTTTTGATGCAACTTCCTTTGGTTTTTTTGCAATATAATATGCAAATGGATACCCTATAAGAAGGCAAAAAACCGTAGTTGTAAATGCCGCCCTAACAGATTTTACTATAACCTTAAAATATGTGCTGTCCAATAAGGTTTTATAGCTTTCCAATGAAAATTCATAGACAACATCTCCAAACACTCCCCTGGACATAAAGCTTATGTAAATAATATACATCATGGGCAATGTAACAAATAAAATCATCCATAATGAAACCGGTCCGGCCATAGCCAGTGCCGGCAGTGTTTTTCTTTTAAAAGTATTTTTCTTATTCATATTGTCCCCCATTCTTACCGGTAGACTTAATTGCAACGGATTTTTCAGGATTCCAGTATATATTTACAGAATCTCCTTCTTTGAAATCTGCATCCTTTTCAAAACGGGTATACTTTATTTCAGTTTTATCTTTTAAATCAATAGATGTTTTTACAACAGTTCCCATATATATAAAGTCCTTAACCGTTCCCTTAAGATTAAATCCTTCCACAGGTTCGGTGCTTACCTTTATATATTCAGGTCTTATGGACACGTGAATATCTTCACCTACCTCAAATTCATCTCCCTTAACTTTTATGGTGCCTGCTGAAGTTTCAACATCTAAAATTCCATCACAAAGATCTTTAACCTTACCGTCAAAAATATTGGATTCTCCGATAAAATCTGCCACAAACTTAGTAAGAGGCCTGTCATAAATATCTCTGGGAGTACCAAGCTGCTCTATTACGCCTTCATTCATTACTGCTATTCTGTCACTCATTGTCAGTGCCTCTTCCTGGTCATGGGTTACATAAACGAACGTAATTCCAAGCTTCTTCTGCAACCTTTTAAGCTCTACCTGCATTTGCTTTCTAAGCTTAAGATCCAAAGCACCAAGGGGTTCGTCAAGAAGCAGAACCTTCGGATTATTTATAAGAGCCCTTGCAATTGCAACTCTCTGTTTCTGCCCTCCGGAAAGTGCATCAGGCTTCCTGTTTTCATATCCTTTAAGCTGGACAAGATCCAGCATTTCATTGACTCTTTTGGTTATTTCATCTTTAGGCCTTTTCCTGATTTTAAGTCCATAAGCTATATTATCAAATACAGTCATATGAGGGAAAAGTGCATAGTTCTGAAAGACTGTATTTACATCTCTTTCAAAAGGCTCCTTATCTTCAACACTTTCTCCCTGAACCTTTATAATTCCCGAAGAGGTTTCTTCAAATCCGGCAATCATTCTCAATGTAGTTGTTTTTCCACATCCTGAAGGTCCAAGAAGAGTAAGGAATTCCCCTTCCTTTATTTCAATATTCATGTTTTTTACAACCTTGTTTTTCCCGAAGCTTTTTTCAACATCTATTAAGCTCACAATGGAATCAGATATTACTGAAGTTATAGCAGAATCAGACATTTTTCACCTCTTAAATTAATCATTCACTTTATTAAGTAAAAATATTAATATTTTACAAACTTCATTTTTCAACCTTTTTTTTAGCAGGATCATTTGTGTGCATTTGAATATTATTCGGCCACAGCTCAGTATAAAAAGCTGTCCTGTCCCCAATGTTTAATGATAATGTAGATTCTACAACCTTTTCATCCATATCATAGGATATGGATTCCAAAAGAAATGCCGGAGTATGTTCTTTCACACTTAAAATTCTGGATTCATCTTTATTTAAAGTAGTTATTTTTATCCATTGTTTAGAGAACTTTAATTTGTAGTTGTAGTTTTCTTCTATAACCTTGTATAATGAATCTCTTTCAAAGTCATATTTCAGCAAACCATCAAACAAATTTACAGGTAAATAAGAATACTCTAATGCGAGCGCAATATTATTTCCATACCTAATACGAACAATCTCATAAACTCTTGTCCCTATTGTTGTTTCCAGCAGCGAGGCTATTTTTTTATCAGCCTCGATAATCCCTGATTTAACAATTTTGTTACTGGGCTTAATTCCCTTTGACTTCAACATCTGAGAAAAGCCACTGAGTTTAACAAAATCCCTTTCAATTTCAGGAAATCTTACAAATGTTCCCTTTCCTTTAAGTCTATAGGCATACCCAGAATCCACAAGCTGTGTTAACGCATTCCTTGCAGTCATTCTGCTGATATTATATGTTTCGCTTAGTTCTCTCTCTGATGGCAGCTGACTTCCGCTTATAAACTCTCCGGAATTTATCTTTTCCACAAGAATATCCCTGATTTGAATATAGACCGGTGGCATATATGTTTTGTTTTTTATAGTATCACACTCTTTCCATATGGTATGCTGGTATATACCACTTTTTTATAATTGTAACATACTATATTTATATTTGCAATAACATTTATTGCGCTAATCTTAAATATATGAGTTAAAGTTATAATTTCATTTTAAATCGAATATAATAGCATGAATTCACAACTACCAATTCAACGGCGGCTTATGACCTAACTTTTTCATATGGTGTACTATTTTTGAAGAAATATCATATGTTGTAGGTGAAATTTTCACAATATATATAACAAAACCAAGCTTTTATGCAAGTTGCATATTCTACATACATCTATTTTATGGTTCGTACATCTCATAATTATTAAATTTTATCATTATAAATAGCTAACTGATCTCCTCCGTTTCTCTTAGCCTGATACAATGCTGAATCCGCCATTTCGAAGTAATCCTCATATGTCTTTGATTCATAAACAAAGACTGCACCCATGCTTATGGTGGCATTTACATCTCCTGTTTCTTTACTTATTGTAGCGCGAAGCTGCATGAATTTTAATTGTATAAATTCTACTGAAGCTATATCATTTAAATAAACACAAAATTCGTCTCCTCCAATACGACCGATAATATCATAGTTCCTAAATGTACTTTTTAAGCTTCCGGCTATTCCTTCCAGGACACTGTCGCCAGTCAGATGCCCAAAGTTGTCATTTATATACTTAAAATTATCACAATCCATTAAGATTAAAACATCTGTTTTAATTTCATCTTTTGACTTTATTCTTTCAGCAATCAGTTCTTTCGTTGTTATGGCATTATATATCCCTGTTAATCCATCTGTCTGGGATTTTATAATGAGCTCTTCTTTTTTTGTCGCATACTCTGTTATATCAATTAATTTTCCTATTATCGAATCCCTTTTCCCTTTGTTGTCATATACAATTAAATTAACAGTTTTAAATACACCTGTTTCACCATTTGCAAGAGGTAGCTTTACCGTTGATGAAATTACATCAAAAGTATTGTCTGATAAAATATCTTTAAGTATTTCTGCAACTTCGTTATTTACTGCTTCACTACCAAATAATTTAACACACTCTTCAGACAGCTCCAGGCAATCATCAGCTACCGAATACTCATAAAGATATTCATTGGAAATTTGTGATAATATTTCATTTCTTCTGTTCTGCATTATAAGACTGCGATTTGTATTTATATAAGAAACTATGCTGAACAACAGTATGCATATGATTCCGAAAGCAATAGTCAAAACTTCCTTGCCATAGGCGCCCATAATCATAGAAATAGTTATATTCCTGTCTATATGCAATGTACCATCCAGAATCAAATTTTGCATGCGCTCTTCACTTATTTCATTTATTGATTTATTTATAATAGATAATAATAAATCGTTTTTTTTAACAAATCCAAAACAATATTCCCTTTCTTCCTTCTCATTGGGAATTGTGATAATGTTTTTAAAATTATTTTGTATTGTATAAAATGATACTGAGTATGCATTGCCATATCCGTAATCTGCCTTTCCTGCTTCAACGGCATTTAAGCTTTCCTCCCTTGAATCGAAATAAATTGAATTTTCCTCTTTTATACCCTGAGGAAGTGCACTTCCCTTTACGGCTGCATATATTTTATCATCAAGGTTATTGGAATCCAACGAAGAATTAATATATAGTATTGTTTTGGACTTTAAATATGGTTGAGATAAAACCATATCGTCAGGAGCGTAATTACTGGGCATACCAACAAAGATATCAAAATCACTTTTAAGTGCTTCCTCAGGAGATGGATAAATATTATACTCAAAAACAAGTCCTGTCATCCTTGATATTTCTTCAGCAACATTTTTAGCAATTCCAAGTACCTGACCATTGGAATTTGAATATATAATAGGAGCTGCACCTTGAGCAGATACAGCTTTTACTATCTTCTTTTCTGCCACATAAGCTTTTTCCTCATCAGTTAAAACTAAAGAGGCTTCTGCCACATTAAAAGAACTTATAATGAAAGACAAAATCAAAATCGCTACCAAAAATTTCACAAATATCTGTTTATATCTATACATACCAGCCTCTTAATTTAGATCAACAATTACTTTATTTTTTCAAATTTTACCATATATTTTATAATATCATAAGATCCAATATTCTTCAACAAAATAACTGTGGATGGTGGATATTTAATAGACATTGAGGACATTTCAGGCGTCTTTGGTTGTTCAGGGAACTTTTTATCACCTTGTAAATATGTTTAGAAAAATTTCGTTTATTTATAGTTTTGGATACTATTGATAGAGAAATTGTGCATAATAAGGATAGTTTTTTAAAAAAAAAATTTTTCATCTTAATGCCTGATGCCTTCTAAGGTCTAACGATTTCTATGTTGTACAATTTTTTGACAAGAATTTGGGAATGTGTTATCATAGCACTTTATAATTTTTAACCCTGAAAAAGGAGCATGATAAATATGGGGAAAATTAGAACCAAAAATCTCACAAAGATTTTCGGGAAGAAGACGAAATATGCTTTGAGTATGTTCGAACAGAAAAAATCAAAAGAAGAAATTTTCGAAGCCACAGGTGCGACTGTGGGAGTTAACAATGTTAACTTAGAGATTAATGAAAATGAAATTTTTGTTATCATGGGTCTGTCTGGCAGTGGAAAATCAACTCTTGTCCGATTGTTGAATAGATTGATTCAACCTACTGCAGGAGAAATATATATTGATGATGTGAATATTTCGAAATTAGATAAGGAAGGGTTGCGTGAAGTAAGACGCACCAAAATTAACATGGTATTTCAAAACTTTGCTCTTTTCCCTCATCGAACCATACTTGAAAATACCGAATATGGACTGGAGCTTCGCGGAATTGATAAAAAAGAACGTAGTGAAAGAGCAGAAAAAGCATTAGAAAATTCAGGTTTACTTAGCTTTAAAGATCAATATCCAGATCAGCTTTCTGGTGGCATGCAACAGCGTGTGGGTATTGCCCGTGCTTTAGCCAATGATCCCGAAATCCTATTGATGGATGAAGCCTTTTCTGCACTGGATCCGTTAATCCGCCGTGAAATGCAGGATGAATTAATTAGTCTACAAAATACAGTTAAAAAAACAATTATATTTATCACTCATGATTTAAATGAAGCATTGAGAATAGGCGACCGCATAGCCATTATGAAAGACGGTGAGATTGTCCAAATCGGAACCGGAGAAGAAATATTGACACATCCTGCAAATGAATATGTCCGTGACTTCGTTGAAGAAGTTGATCGTTCCAAAGTATTAACCGCTGCAAATATTATGGTGCCGGCGATTATGGTTAACATTGATAATGATGGACCAAGCGCTATTTTGAACCGGATGAATCGTAAAGATGTGGATTTATTGTTAGCCGTTAATCGTGAAGGTAAATTATTAGGTTATCTAAATGCAGAGGATGTATTGGAAACTAAGCGAACAGGAAATAAAGCTGAATCAGCTGTAAACTCAAATGTGACCCGTGTTGATAAAGATACGTTAGTGGTTGACTTGTTTGAAGTGGGTAATCAATCTCCTGCTCCAATTGTAGTAGTCGATGGCGAACGATTATTAGGTGTTATCCCGCATGGAAGGATTATTGATGCTTTAGCTAAAACAAGTGAGGTGAAAAAATAATGACATTTTTACAGACGCCACTTCCTTTGGCTGAATTGATTGAAAGATTTACCAGTTGGTTAACGGCTACATTTGCAGGCTTTTTTGCTTTTATTCAAGCAGCTGGCAGTACTATGATGAATGGGACGGTTGAGACTTTACTTATAATTCCACCACTTATTTTTATAATCCTGTTATCTATCATTATATATTTTGTATCAAACAAAAAAATTGGTTTAACCTCTTTTGCCTTTATTGGTCTTCTTTTTGTGCTAAACCAGGGATTATGGATTAATTTAATTAACACCCTTACATTGGTTATTGTTGCAACAATAATTTCAGTTATATTGGGTATACCGTTAGGTATTTGGATGTCAAAAAGTGAACGTGCTCAGGAGGTCATTACACCAATTCTTGACTTCATGCAGACTATGCCTTCCTTTGTTTACTTAATTCCAGCCGTTGCCTTCTTTGGTATTGGTATGGTGCCAGGTGTTTTCGCATCTGTTATTTTTGCTTTGCCGCCGACCGTACGGTTCACAAATTTAGGTATACGTCAAATACCTGAGGAATTAACCGAAGCTTCCGACTCATTTGGTAGTACCGGTTGGCAAAAAATGATTAAACTTGAGTTGCCACTGGCTAAAAATACGATTTTTGCAGGAATCAACCAGACCACAATGTTGGCTTTGTCGATGGTCGTTACAGCTTCAATGATTGGTGCTCCAGGGCTAGGAGAAGGAGTGTTACAGGCACTACAAAGAGCAGAGGTAGGAAATGGATTTGTTAATGGTTCAGCTTTAGTTATCTTAGCAATCATCATTGACCGCTTTACTCAAAATGTCAACAAAACTGACAGGGCAACAAGTCCTAAACAGGCTAAAAAAAGGCAACGCGCCATATTGGCAGGATCTTTAGCAGTCATTTTATTCTTGGTAAGTGGCACAATTTATTATTCTCTTGATCAAGATAATGATAAAACAGTTACCTTAGCTAGTGTTCAATGGGATAGTGAAATTGCTTCCGCCAATGTGATAAAAATTGTTTTAGAGGATTTGGGATATACGGTTAAAATCTCTGAGCTCGATCCGGCTATTGTATTCAGCTCGATTGCCAGCGGTACAGCAGATGCCACAGTAGCTCCATGGTTACCTGATTCACACGGTTTTTTATATGAACAATATGGTGACCAAATGATTAACCTTGGGCCTAATTTGGAAGGTGCTATTAACGGGATAACCGTGCCTGCCTACATGGATATCAATTCTATAGCCGATTTAACGGATGAAGCGAATAAAACTATTACAGGAATTGAGCCGGGAGCAGGTATCACCGCTTTGGCCCGGGAACTAATGAATGATTATGAAAATTTAAGTGACTGGGCATTAACCACGTCATCCACAGGTGCCATGCTGGCAGAGCTGGACAAAGCCATAGCCAGTAAAGAAGACTTTATTACAACCGGCTGGAAACCTCATTGGATGTATGAAAAATACGATTTGAAGATCTTAGAAGATCCTAAGCTGACTATGGGTGAAGGTGAGTTTGTCGTCTCATTTGCCAGAGAAGGTCTTGAAGAAGATATGCCTGAAGTTTATCGTGTAATAGATAACTTTAACTGGACTGTTGAAGATATGCAAAGTGTCATGTTAGAACTTCAAGATGTTGGTCCAACCGTTGCTGCTCAAAACTGGATTGATAAAAATCCAGAAAAGGTTGCAAGCTGGATTGAATAAATATATATTTAAATCATAGTTTCTTAAAAGATAAATTGTGGGAGCATCCCTGATTGCTGTGTCGTAACACAGTTGTCTTTACAAGGATGCTTTTCCCCCTTATCCTGAGATGTCATCAATGGCAACTAAATAACAGCAGCGATATCAGCCTAATCTTCATATATTTCTTTAGGTCCGGATATAGATGAAGAGATTGCTCTTTCTACTGATGCAATGGCTCTTTCTTTATCGCAGCTTTTCAGAGCATTTAATGTTTCCTGTGCACTTCTGCAAACAACCTCATTTCCGTATTTTTGTATAAATCTTATCCAAAGCTGTATAACCGGAATGCGAAAAGAACGATATATTAATGGAAGCAGTGTGTTTTGGCTCGTCATTGCCAATTCGTGATAGAAAGAGAAGGCTGCATCAGCCGCCTTTTCACTATTAGCATTTAAAGTCTGCATTTCTGTTAAACATTGCTCCAAAGCAGCTACATTTTCTTTCGTGTGCCTCTCCACAGATAATTCTACTGCTAATTTATCTACAATTAACTTCATTTCCAATATTGAGCGAATTTCATCCTTGTTCAGTTGTCCGCCATTATAATTCATAATAGAAAGAAGCGTTTCAGTAGTGCCATAACGTCTATAATCTATTACAAATACTCCTGAACGGGGCTTTACCTCCAAAAATCCTTTTCTGGAAAGTTCAGAAATTCCGCTGTTTACCACTGCTCTGCTGACCTGCATCTGTTCAGCCAAAATCCGCTCAGGTGGAAGTTTTTCTCCAATTTTTAATTTTCCCGATAGAATCATAGTTTCTATTTCCCTTACAAATATTTCCTTTAATGTAGGGGCTTTTATTTTTGTAAAATCCATTTGTTCTCCTTTTTGCAAAACAATCCAAACTGGTATAACCAATACCAAAAATATCATATTTCAGATAAAAAATCAATTATTATTTAAAGATAGTAAAGATAGATAAATACTTGACAAACCTTCTAATTTTTTATAAAATACATTTAACTGTACTACTGGTATGACCAAAATATAAATTTCAACATGGTACTCACGAAAGGAGAAAGTTGTGAAAGAATTTCGGGTTTTAGAAATTAAGGAAAGTATATTTGAGGACAACAACAAGGATGCACAGCTGCTAAGGGAACAGCTGAAAAATGATAATACATTTTTGCTGAATCTGATGAGTTCTCCCGGTGCAGGAAAAACGACTACACTGGTAAATACTATTAATCGTCTCAAGAATAAGCTTAGCATTGCGGTTATGGAGGCAGATATAGATTCTGATGTGGATGCAAGAACTATTTCCGAAACAGGTGTAAAGGTAATTCAGTTACATACAGGTGGCATGTGTCATTTGGATGCAGACATGACCAGACAAGGGCTGAAGGGACTGGATGCAAAGGGAACTGACCTGGTGTTTTTGGAGAATGTAGGGAATCTGGTATGTCCTGCGGAATTTGATACAGGATCCACAAAAAATGCGATGATACTGAGCATTCCTGAAGGTGATGACAAGCCCTTGAAATATCCATTGATGTTTCAGATATCTGATGTTTTGATTATTAATAAAATAGACGCAATGGAAGTGTTTGATTTTAACATGGAGCTTTGCATAGAAAGAGTTAAAAAATTGAATCCGGATATAGAAGTATTCCCAATTTCCGCTAAAACGGGTGAGGGTATGGAAGCGTGGACTGAATGGTTATATAAAGAGATCAAAGGAGAGTAAAGCTATGGAGCAATCAATTACAAAGATGTATTTTCCGGAAGGATATAAATGCAAGTATAACGAGAAAGTAATGGCTTTTGCAAATATGCTGGGTAGAAAAAATCCCGAAAAGGACAGCTACCAATGGGACGATCCCGAGTATGTTATCCTGGAGGCTGGTGTTGACGATGATATGGCTGAAGTTGGTCTTGCCATGGGGTATTTTACTAAAAGAACTGCCCGAGAAATGGCTGAGATCATGGGAAAATCCGAAGAATACTGCCATGAGCAGATGATGAAGCTTGCTATATATGGAACTTGCTTTGTAAATGTTATCGACGGAGTTGATACCTTTTGGCATGCAGAGAGCTGGATACCCGGCATCATGGAGATGATTGTAAATAATCTTGAGGTTGTAGAAAAATATCCCGTTGTAGCCTATGCCATGGAGGCATACGGAAGGGTACGTGGTCCTATGAGCTCAGGCATGTTTCCTCCCGGAATCGGCCTTATGAGAGTAATTCCCATTGAAACAGCAATAGACGGCAACAGCAGAAAGGCCAGTTATGAAGAAGTTTCCAAATATTTAAATGATAATACTATTTTTTCTTGTTCACCCTGCTCTTGTCGTACTGACAGAGAAGCAATGGGAGAGGGCTGCGGTCATCTGAAGGAAGACATGTGTATACAGATGGGACATGCAGCAGAATACTATATACGTACAGGGCGTGGTCGTGAAATCACAAGAGAAGAAGCCTTTGAAATCATTAAAAGGGCTGAAGAAAATGGACTTATGCATCAAATTCCAAACATTGACGGATCAGGTAAAACTCATGCTATTTGTAACTGCTGCGGATGCTCCTGTTTATCTCTGCGTTCTGGAACCATGTACAAAAATGTGGATATGGTCCGCTCCAACTATGTTTCTGAGGTGGACAAGGATAAATGTGTTGCATGTGGTCAATGTGTGGAAAATTGTCCTATGAATGCCTTAAAGTTAGGTCAGAAATTATGTTCCAGCAAACCTGTTACAGAAGATATAACAACCCGTTATACCCCGAGAAATAATGACTGGACTGAAAAAGACTGGAATCCTGATTACAGAATAAATCGCCAGGAAGTCGTAGATACAGGTACAGCTCCATGTAAAACCAATTGTCCCGCTCACATCGCAGTACAGGGTTATATAAAGCTGGCTGCTCAAGGAAAGTACATGGAGGCTCTTGAACTGATTAAAAAGGAGAATCCTTTCCCGGCTGTTTGTGGGTATGTCTGCAACAAACGTTGTGAAGATGCCTGCACCCGAGGTGATCTGGATGAGCCTATCGCAATCGATGATATTAAACGTTTTATTGCAAACCAGGATTTAAACAAAGAAACCAGGTTTATACCAAAGAAACGTCATGATTACAGCGATAAAAAAGTTGCCGTTGTAGGATCCGGTCCTGCAGGATTATCCTGTGCATATTATTTAGCCGTTGATGGATATAGTGTAACAGTCTTTGAAAAAGAAAGCGTAGTAGGCGGAATGCTGACTCTTGGAATTCCTTCCTTTGTTCTTGAAAAGAAAATTGTAGAAGCAGAAATAGATATTTTAAGGGAACTGGGTGTTACTTTTAAAACAGGAACAGAAGTAGGAAAGGACATCACTCTGAATCAGTTGAGGGAAAGCGGATATAATGCTTTTTACCTGGCAATCGGCGCTCAAAAGGGACGAAAGATAGGTGTAGATGGAGAGGACTATGAAGGTGTGATTTCCGGGATAGAATTTCTTTCTTCTGTCAGCCAGAATGAAACCGAAACTGTTTCCGGCAACGTGGTAGTAATCGGCGGCGGCAATGTTGCCATCGACGTAGCTCGCGTGGCTGTTCGTGCAGGCGGAAAAAATGTCAGCATGTTTTGTCTGGAAAACAGAGAACAAATGCCGGCTCTTGACGAAGAAATTGAAGTGGCCGAAAGCGAAGACATAATAATCAATAACTCTTGGGGACCTAAGCGTATTATCGGTGAAAACGGAAAGGTAACCGGAATTGAATTTATGCGCTGCATAAGTGTATTTGATGAAAATGGACGCTTTGCTCCTAAGTATGATGAAACTGATACTATGCTGATAAAAGCAGACTTTATCTTGCTATCCGTAGGGCAGTCTATTGATTGGGGTAATATTTTGGAAGGCAGTCAAGCTGTTTTAAATCCTAATAATACAATCAAGATCGATGAAATAACCTTTCAGACAAACCAACCCGATGTATTTGCAGGTGGCGACGCTGTTACAGGACCTCGTTTTGCAATTGATGCAATTGCAGCAGGAAAACAGGCAGCTATTTCTATTCATCGCTTTGTACAGACAGGACAGGATTTACGATTTGGCAGAAATCCCCGCAAATACATTGAATTAGATAAGGAAGCAGTTGTTATTGACAGCTTTGATACAACTCCAAGACAGAGAGCAGCAAAAGTTGATGGTCAGGAAGCTAAGAAAACTTTCCGTGATATTCGTGGTTCTCTTACTGAGGAACAGATGCTGAAAGAAACTGAGCGCTGCCTTGGCTGCGGTGCTACTGTAGTGGATGAATACATGTGTGTAGGCTGCGGTATGTGTGTCACAAAATGTAAATTTGATGCTGTCAAGCTAAAACGTGTTTATGACGGCGAGGGTGTGGAGTTCATGAAAATGAAAAAAGCCGTTGTACCGCACGTTATTAAACGTAAAGTAAAGGTAACTGCAAAAAAAATACTTGGAGGAACAAAATAGTCCATGCATGAGTTAAGTATTGTATACCATATTGTAGATCAGGTGCTGAAGGTTGCAGAAGAAAATCAAATAACAGAGGTTGAATCAATTGTACTTCAGGTGGGAGAATTAGCTTCCGTGATTCCAAGATATCTCCATGCCTGCTTCCCTGTGGCAGTAGATGGTACCATGCTTGAAAACACCAAGTTAGAAATAGAAATCCTCACAGCCAACGGAATATGCAAAAACTGCGGAAATGTATATCCATTATTGGAAAACTTAAATCTATGTCCTGAGTGTAAATCCGAAGAATTTGAGATGATCAGCGGCAGGGGGTTTTATCTGAAAGAAATCAGGGCATGTTGAAAAAAATGCAGCGACGCTCGACTGAACCGTCGAGCGTCGTATTTTCATTGCAGGTTATTGCTGCTATAGGTGTCCAGGTTAATGCACTGCTATACATTTGTAAGGGTTTAAATATTTCCTCTTCCACAAGACCTTGTAAATTTTTACCTGTAACATTATCTACTGCCTCTTGCAAATATGTATATCCTTCACCTGAATACAAAAATTTACTGCCGGGCTCAAAATAAATGCTTAGCGGTTTTTGTTCCCAATTTTCAAACCCTGAACTATGGCACAAAATATTCCGAGGTGTTATAATCTTATATCTTAAATCACGGCTTATTTCATATTCCGGTAAATATTCAGCTACCGGATTCTCCATACTCTTTATTTTTCTTTTAGCATGTTTCGATATTCATGGATGATACGCTCTATGTACGCCAGCCGACCATGACCAAGTGTGGCATAATATTTTGCATGTTGATTGCAAGCATTTAAAGCACGATGCAAAGCCTCAATACCATAGTCCTGTTCAATATGTTCTAAATAGTAACGTGTAGAGTATTCATTTAAGGTGCGAGTATATTGAACTCCTTCCATCATTGCAAGAAAATCTGTAATATAGTCACCTGCTGAGCCGGAATTCATACCACTCAGTTTGACAATTTCATCTTTTCCCTCACTGCGGCTCAATTGTTCTGCATAAACTTTCTGAGCTGTTTGGTAGGCAATAGCAGTCATCTCTTTGGTTAAAGGGCCACTCGGCTCTTTGTTAATGTTTGGTTTAGGTTGATGTTGCTCTGTAATTTTTGAATCAGAATCCAACAATGCCTGATGCAGAGCATCAAAATGTGTTATAAGCCAATTAAAGCAATATGTCTGATTATCTTCCGCATAAATATTTGTATGGGTAGAATAGAGGATTCTTTTAGCTACACTGGTTTCTTTGCTGGAGTACCAATCAAGAGGAAAACCACAATGCGCTTCAATTTCTTCTTTTTTGCTCTCCAGTCTTGCAAATATGGTGCTGTCATATACATAAATACCAACACGAAGCGTATCACGCCCAATTAAGTTAAAGAAGATGTGGTACTCATTGCTGTGAATAGGAACATCATACCAATTATCTCCCGAAGGCTTTCGGACGCTAATATCAGCTCGATCCTTCTGATTGCAATATTCAACGAACCCACGCCAAAACCATTCACGACGAATGCGGCGGGCAGGTACAGAAGGTGCATCAGGCTTATCGCTGGGCAATGCTTCCACAGACTGAGTTGGTAAAGATGCTGATAAATCCGGCTCAGGAATCTCCGGTTTATCCTCCCGGTCTTCCTGCAAAAAATGCAGATGAAGCAGCTCTAATTTTTGCTCATCGTTTGCAAACCGAAAATCCCATCGCTTTTCCATGAAAGAAAGTAGCTTTTTCCCCCTTTCCAAGATACGGTCTGCATTCCATTCGTTTTCTTTCGCTATTTCAATTTCGGAGTGTGAACCATTTTCATACCCCCTGCGCCCAGATGCAGATGCGGTTTTCTTCTCTTCAAATCCATCGTTTTGCAACCCAGAATTTATGCTTTGAGCAAGAGGAAGTAAGTTCCCCAATGATCCAGACAGTATTTTTATTTCTTCCTCGCTATATAATCGGAATTGATTGCGCCAGTACCATTTAGTTGGTGTCTGCGGCAAGATGTGCTCAATGGTAATCTTGTCCTTTTCTACTTTTGTAAACATAGACCAATCGACCTTTTGTATCTTATTTTGGTCGGAAAGTTTAACTTCGTACTCGAACAATAGGTAGCGTAAATCACGCCACCCATAAAAGCCGTCTCCATCAGTAAATCTTTTATCGATACGGGTCATAAAGTTTGTGAGCGCAGTTTTAGTGTCACTGGTTGCAGTGGCTATTAGTTCTTCAGCAATTTGGGACGCTGTGTTTTCTCCGTAATAGAGGGCTTTTGCCTTGCGATTATAGACACTGCTTTGATAGCTGGATTGAAACATTCCCATGCGAAAACAAATAAATATAAACCGTTCAATTGCCTTGAACAGTGTGATTCTCTCGTCAACAGAGCTTTTTGCAGATGGTGTCAATACGGCTGTTACCAAAGGTCTAAAATAACCTATTCCAATGCGATTCAACCGGTCAAGCCATTGTTTTTCAATGTTTGTCAAATCACTTTCCCATGGAAAGAATGTGTAGTACCAATATTTTGCAGTTTCCTTTAAGCTTCGCACATAGGCATCTATTTCTAATGGTTTCAGCTTACTGTTAGATAATTCTGTTGTGGTTACTTCTTCCGATATCTCATCATCGCCATCAGTTTGATCATCCATCAAAACATCATCAGGGTCTGCCTGTGTAGCAGTGTTCTTTTCATAGATATGTTTGGCAGAAAATTGATTCAATAAAAACTTTATATAGTCGTTCCCTTTTTGACGTGAATACTGAAAAAATATAATCCAATGTGCACGAAGAAATTCATCATCTGAAAGCGAAACTGACCGATTGCGACCAAGCTGATAATAAACCTCTTTCCATGTATCGTTGATTTGCTTTCTTAAAGCAGCCTTATCAGAACGATCAAGAGTATTATCGTCAAATAAAGTAGTTAGATATATTAACCGATTTTTGAGTAGTTCAAGGCTTGTCAACGGTTTACCACGATTATTCATCGTTTCAAATGCCACAAAAACATCATAATCATCCTTGATTTCATGGATATTAAACATTAGTTTTTGAGTCAGTTTTTTATAGAGAACAACCAATCCATCAATATTGCTATTTTCATATAGTTCAACAATTTGCTGATGAAAAAAGGCCTTTGCATATTTAAGATTTTTAGTGTAATAGGTTTCCTCAACAGTGCCACTAAACGGCTGTTCAAAAATTTTGTATTGCAAATAGTCTGCGGTAGGGTTGTCCTCTTCATATCCAAATAAATAAGAGGTAATGATGTACTGCGGCGGTCTCTTACGAGATATGTATTTTGCACGAATATCCTTTAATGTTTCATAACCCAGTACAATATCAGTATCATTTCGATTGATATTTTCGGGGAGTGTGCGTATAAAAAAAATCAACTCATTCAATAAAATAGAAATTGTAGTAAGGCGCTGTTGACCATCAACCACATGATAAGGTCTATAATCATTTTCTATAAGCCAAGTGTCATTAGCCCAAGAAATAGTTTCTTCTCTTGTAAGCTGCCTTAGAGAAAGCAGCCCAGTATAGTGGTATCGATCTATATGCAAATTTATAAGATCATCCCAAAAATCAACAAGTTGATCGTATTTCCATGCGTAACCACGCTGATAATCCGGTATACGAAATAGCCGATTTTGAAAAAGCTGTGATATTGATTGCAGTTCGTTCATCTCAGAATCCTCTCTGTTTTAATTTATAAAAATATAAATCTTATGAAAACTCCGTCCCCTTGACAACCTAATTTTAAAACTATCTCTCAGAAATTTTCCCTTTTTACGATAATATCATTCCGTATGTTATTCCATATTGAAATATTCACTCATAGGAACATTTACAATATCTTGTCCTCCATTAATCTCTACTGACTCTTTGGTAAATAAATATTTATAGCAGCTATACTTGTCAAAAAATGATGATCTTTCCCGTAATAATTCAACAGTTTTACTCGCTTTAAAATCATTTCTCCATTTACACTCACCAATAATCAGTTCTTTACCGGTTACAGATTCTACTACAACATCTACCTCCTGAACTTCACCTTTTCTTCCTTTACTCCACCACTTACCAAAAGATTTGGCGATGAACGGAAGCTCTCCGTCAGCATTCAGTCTTCTCAGGTATTGTCGCGTGATTTCCTCAAATACCGAACCAATAAAATCAGATAAATTATCTAATGTTAATGCGGAATATATATCTCCATTTCCTCTTTCAATCTCAGCTCTTACGGGAAAAACATAGCGATACCAAAAGGCAATAAAGTTTTCGGTTATTTGATACTGACTTTTTTTCCCTTTGAGTGGATTTGCTCCGAAAGGCACTATTCTTTCAATGTAGTTTAGCTCCTGCAAAGTAACTAAGTATTTTGAAATAAGACTGCTTTCAAGTTTAGTAAATCCCATAATCTCATTCAACGTATTTGAGCCGCTGGCAATCGCCTGTAAAACAGCATTATAATTTGCAGGTTCTCTAAATTCCTGTTTCATAAGTAAAATACCTTCATTAAGTAAATAGCCGTTTATCTCAAAATACAGTTCTCTTAAATTATCTTCAAAACTCAACTCAGAATCGATGAGCGATAAGTAATAAGGTGTTCCGCCAATGCAGGCATAATACTTTATTTTATCTTCATCACTGGCATTTGGATAAAATCTTGCAGAATCGTAATAATCTAAGGGGTTAATTTTTAACTGCCCAGTCCTTCTGCCAAACAAAGGACTTTTTTCCCCCAATACATTATTCTCCATAAAACTCATTGAAGAACCACACAAAATCAAAAATATATTTGTATCTTTTAAATCGTAATCAATAACATGTTGCAATATTGAATTTAACGATTTATTTGCAAATGCAGCATAGGGATACTCATCAATAACAATCACGATATGTTCTTTACCAAATTGTTCTTTGATTATGGAAAAGAAGGTCTTCCAATCTTCCACTGCAGGAAAACCTTTAATTCCTAATTGCTCTCCAAGCAACTTAGAAAATTTTTGCAGATTCAGTGAATCATTTACCTCTTCTGCCGGCAGATAGAGCGCCTTCTTGCCTTTTATAAATTCGTTTAATAATGCTGTCTTACCTATACGTCTTCTACCATATACTACAGCCATCTGAAAACTTTTCTTGCTGTACATTCTTTCTAGTGATTCAAGCTCTTTCTCTCTCCCTATGAACATCATCATTCCTCCAAGAAAATTTACTACTTATGATTATTATAACCTAAAGTAGTAAAAAAACAAGTATTATCAGCTTTAATTGATTTTTTCAAAGATTATTATCCTAAGTTTAGGGTTTTTTAAATCATACATACCAAAATATAGGAATAATATCAACAGAGATTTTGCTATTTAGGATAATATCATTCCGTTTGTTGCGTATTGGATAAAGGAAAATCTAATTTTTATTAATTTCACAGCATTTACATGTAACAGTCCGTCCGCACTGTTACATCCTTATAAAAACCAATTTGTTTTTCTCAGATAATTTATCACTGAATTTATAGTTCAGCCTATCAAATTTTTTTATATCCTCTATACCTTCAATGAAGTTTTCTGCCATGAATCTGACCATTTCCCCTCTTGCCATTTTAGCAAGTGTTCCTTTTTCAATAATCCTGCCCTCAATAATCTCACCAAACACGCAATTTATAAATCTTACATCGCTTGCCAAATATTTTGAAATAACCTTGCTGTATTCATCTGATGCCAAATTTAAGATTATTTTATCTTTTGTTTGAATTTCAACGGCGATTTTATCTTTCCAAAATTCATACAGAGTCTTATAATCCCATTCATTAAATTTAGACTGCATTTCCAGTCTGTAAGGGACAACTCCGTCAAAAGGCCGGAGTACCCCGTATAATCCTGATAGGATTCTTAAATGTTCCTCCGCATAACTTAATTCATCATATGTAAATATACCGGGCGCCATATATTGATATTGAATTCCCTCATAGGCAAATATTGCAGGTGATAATTTCCCGTATAAATTCATATCTTTTATGCGATTGAAATTCAATGCGGCAATTTTATCATTGCATTTCCATATTTGTTTCAGTTTGTTGTAATTCAAGCTTTTTAGATAATTTAAAATTATTTCTGCATCTTTTACAAATACAGGCATTTGCTTGTATGGCAATACATCATCTTCTGCCTTCATTTTTTTTGCAGGAGAAATAATTATAATCATATTAACTGACTCCCTTTGTTATTTGTAATTTGATTTTATCAAAATCATATATTTTTAGGGCTTTAGTATAATTTATCAAATTGTATTACTAAGATTTATATACACTTTTCAGCAAATCAATTTCCTTTTTATGACCCTCTAAATCATTGGGTGTTTCTAAAATAAATGGCAGCTTTTTCAACTTCCCGTGATTTATAATTTTTGTTATAGCTCCCAGCCCAATTTGTCCGTTTCCTATAGTCTCATGTCTGTCTTTATGGCTATTAAACGAGTTTTTACTGTCATTTAAATGTATGACATACAATTTGTCCAATCCAATAATGCTGTCAAATTTATCAATAACCCCATCCAAGTCATGTACTATATCATATCCGGAATCATATACATGGCACGTATCAAGGCAAATGCCTATTTTTTCATTTAATCTGACTCCGTCTATTATTTGCTTTAATTCCTCAAAGGTTCTGCCTATTTCTGTTCCCTTTCCCGCCATGGTTTCAAGCAGCACAATGGTAGTCTGGTCTTTTTTAAGCACCTTATTAAGTGCGTTTACAATATATTTAATGCCAACTTCAACGCCCTGCCTGACATGACTGCCAGGATGAAAATTATAATAATTATGAGGTATATGCTCCATACGCATTAAATCATCTTCTAAAACTTCCAAGGCAAATCTCCTCTTTTTTTCATCACCTGAGCAAATGTTCATCGTATATGGCGCATGACCTACAATCTTTGCAAACTCGTACCTTTCCATTATATCTTTTAACTTTTCCACATCATTCAGGTCAATATTTTTTGCCTTGCTTCCTCTTGGGTTGCGAGTAAAATATTGAAATGTGCCGGCCCCTATTTTAAGAGCATCTTTTCCCATATTTTCATATCCGTCTGAAACAGATAAATGACATCCTATTTTTATCATAATACCTCTAATTATATGTTTCCTTATAAAATATCTTAATATTTATTATTTTGACTGTCTACTCATGTCTATAGGGGTGCTCTTCCTTTCTTTTCACACACTTACCCCACCACCAATTTATTTGTTTTCTTTAAAAATTTTGCAGGAATTGGCTTATGTAACTTCCAAACGACATTCATCGGTTTTGAGCCTTCATGACTCACATAGTCAGCCGTACCGAGATAAGTATAAGCACCGGCTGTACCTAAAATTTTATCATTCTTAAATTCCCGGACAAAGAGCAAAATTTTGCTTTCCTGCACTTTGTGCCCTATGTAGCGCTTACCTGTTGCTGATGTATCTGCTGTGGTACTTTGACTCTGCCAATGAAACAAAATATCGCTTATGGAATAATCATTGTACATGGTTGTGGGTGAATAGTCCTTGTCCGATTTGTTGAGAGTCACAAAGAAGACATCCGCCTTTTTATCGCTTAAATATTTGACACCCTCACGGACGGTGCTCGGCTTCAGAAAATCCATAGCCACTAAAATCTGGTCCCTTGTGTAGGTACAATGCAGATCCAACGGACAGTCAAACCCCACGTCAACACTTTTGTCAATAAAATCAATTTTATTGTAATTATATCTTAAAATCTCAATAAGTTCACTGCATAAAACAGGGCAGCTTTTGACTTTGTTCACTCCGTCCATAAGGGAGGAAAAGCCACATTCCTCATATGGCTTTTGCCATACTGTAAACTGAAACATCTGAAGCATTCTTTGCTCTTCCTGTGTGAAAATAGCCTTATTACTTGTCAGGATATCCACTGTAAAATTAATCAGTCTCCTGGAATCCATAATGGAAAACCTGCCAAAAGCCTTAGTCAATGTTTCCTCTAAATCCTCATGAAAATCCTTTTTTACATTTGCTAAAACACATAGTCTTGAAAAGTTATGCCTTGCATAAATATTACGTATATCAAGATGATAATAATCTAAAAAGTTTTGCAAATTAAGCTTTAACCCGCTATCCTCAGTGAAGGTTGCTATACGAGAAATAAGTCCCGCCTTTGCTCCAAAGGATGAACGAATATTATCTAAAATATACTTTTGTGCTTTCTTTTCGAGCTGAATATAACATCCTTTTGGAACAGAAATAAAACCATCTTTTATCTCTCTTTGCACACTTTTTGTGGTATTGGAAAGCAGTGCCGAGAATTTATCCTCAAAGTTGTATTTCTTATTTGCCTGCCCGATGAAATCAAGAACTGTGAGACAGTCTTTATTCTCAGAAAGACGAAGTCCACGGCCAAACTGCTGTAAAAACACGGTCAATGATTCGGTTGGTCTTAAAAACAAAACAGTGTTAATTTCAGGAATATCCACACCCTCGTTATAAATATCCACCACAAATATAAATCGTACTTTACCATTAACAAGATTCTGTTTAGCGGCTTTTCTCTCCTCATCAGGTGAATTCCCCGTCAAAAACATAGCAGGTATGCCATGTTTATTAAAATAATCAGACATAAATTCTGCGTGTTCAACAGACACACAAAATCCAAGTCCCTTTACATCATCAATATCCGTTACATATTTTATAATTGATGAAATCACCATATCTGCACGACGGTTTGCAACCATTCCGCTTATTGTATATAACTTTGAAAGTTCGCTTTTATCATAGCCGCCGCGCACCCACTTAAGGTTGTCCAAATCCACATTGTCTGTAACACCAAAATACTGGAATGGACACAGGAGTTTTCTGTCAATAGCTTCAGGCAGTCTGATTTCAGCTGCAATTCTATCACTAAAATACTCTAATATACTTTTGCCGTCCATACGCTCCGGGGTAGCAGTAAGCCCCAAAAGAATTTTGGGTTTATAATATGTGAGCAGCTTTTTGTATATAGGGGCAGCAGCGTGATGAAATTCATCCACAACTATATAATCATAAAAATCATCACTTGTTTTAGCAGTAAAATCCTGCGAATTAAAGGTCTGAATGGAGATAAAAAGATTGTCAATACTTTCAGGCTTATAGTTGCCTACAAACATCTCTCCAAAATTGTTGTCTTTGAGCACACCGCGAAAGGTGTACATACTCTGCTTTAGAATTTCTTCCCGGTGTGCTACAAATAATAATCTGCAAGGTTTATCAGAGTTTTGCTTTTTAAATTTTTTGTAGTCAAAAGCGGAAATAACGGTCTTTCCCGTTCCCGTTGCAGCAACCACCAGGTTTTTATAATGGCCGCGAACCGTGCGTTCCGCCTCTAATTTATCTAAAATTTCCTGCTGATAGGAATACGGAGTGATATCAAATGTATAGGCACCTTCGTTATTGCTATCAAAATATTTTTCTGCCTTCAGTGCTCTTGCAAGACGCTCTTTTTGTTCTTCACAATAATATTCAAATTCCCTTGCATTCCAGTAGCTCTCAAAGGTGGCCTTAATTTTATCTATGGTTTCAGGCAGATCCTTTTTAGTCACTTTCACATTCCATTCAAGGCCGCTGGAAATAGCTGCATTTGACATATTGGACGAACCCACATAAGCAGTGGTAAAGCCTGTGTCACGATAAAAAACATATGCCTTGGCATGCAGTCGAGTCCGCTTTGTGTCATAGCTCACCTTGATTTTTGTATTCGGCAGTTTTCTAAGTTCTTCAATGGCTTTTACATCGGTGGCACCCATATATGAAGTGGTAATAATACGAAGCTCGCCGCCATTTTTAGTGAATTCCGAAAGCTCATCAATAATAAGTCTTAGTCCGCTCCACTTAATAAAGGATACCAGCATATCAATTCGGTTTGAGGACACGATTTCTTTTTTAAGCTCAGTGAACATCTGTGGTTCGTGGATAGCGCCTGTAAAAAGGCTGCTTTGGGCAATAGATGTTTCGGGCCGGATAACCTGTACCTTTTCATTCAACGACAAAGCACTGTTTTTCTTATCTAAAAGAGCAAGAAGCTGTTCGGCACGCTCTGAGATTTTAAGCATGTCAAAGTCAGCTTCTTCTGTTTCATTTATAATTGTTGCCACAATTTTATTCGCAAGCTCAACCTGAGCCATAACATCTCCGCCGTTATCACGAACATTGTCAAATCCCTTTTCGATAATCTCAGCAATATATTTCGTCAAAATCTTTGAGCCTTCCGCCTTATCAATTAACGCAGTTTGAGAAAATTTATCCTCTAAAATGTCAAGCTCTGCATCAATTTCTTTGTTGATGACTTGTTCATATAATCCAGACTTTAACATGGTGTACTCCTTTAAACGCTTTTTATAATCTCGTATTTCCTAAACTATAACAATTAATCCCGAAACAGCCGCAAATACTGAGAAAGTCTCTCTTTTATATATTCGCCCACCATATTAACCATCGTGGACGCATCATTGTTCCGATAATAACTGTCAAAACAGTCGTAGTATTTTCTCCTGTCAGAAAATTTTACGTCTATGGGCGGATAGCCTGCCTGCATAAGCATTAAATTCAATATCAATCTGCCGGTTCGCCCGTTTCCGTCAATGAACAGATGAATTCCCTCA
>DHUT01000081.1 GCA_002409285.1 Firmicutes bacterium UBA5227
GAGCTAGTCATATAAACTAACTCCATGTTAAAAAGTTACTATTTAATTTTTATCTATATAAAAAAGTTGCCTACTCATTTTAGGGCAAGCAACTTTTTGTTTTCCTGTTCAACAATTAAATCCGCCTTGAAGTTTATATTTACTTTATATATTCTTTTATTGGTCATTCTTTTGTTATATCCGTATTCTATAAAATAAATGGATGATTTAACGAATTCTATCGCGAACTCGCTCTCTTTCTCTTTGACGAGTTTTCACTCTTACCTGATTCTTCAACTTAGTATACAACTGTATATCTTCTTCACTTTCATATGAAAAGGTAATTGCCAATGCATAGTCTTGTGGAATTTCTTGCTCAGCATACTTAAATTTTTCTTTTCCTGTAACCAAAACATATATGTAAGGCTCATTTTCATCCCACAGTAAATCAGCTCCACCTCCTGCTGACTTTTGCCAAATACGCTGCTGTAATGTGCCCTTATTAATTTCTGTATATCCTGGCTTGAAATCTTTAACTTTATTTCCATCAGGTAATTTATCTAAATCATCTTCCTCATCTTCTCCGGATTCCTTTTTAGCCTTATACAAAACTAAGGCCTCTTCATCAATCCTCCTGAAAACTTCAAACCACAAATTATTAGTTAGATAATCTTTTCTACTAAGTCTTGTTATGGGATTATACGCTAAACTAATTGAAATAACTTTATTAGCTTTTATTTGTAAAAACTCCTTAGGCACAGGTATTTTATAAAGATGGAAGGAACGTAAAGAAAGTTTATCCTCTGTAAATAATGTAACTCTATTGTAATCAGAATATAATAAACTATCATCAGCTCTTCCAAATCCATATAGTCTTAACTTCCTTTCCTGTTTAGGATTAGATTTACCTGTATATAATGGATCTTCAGATTTTTCACTACATTCAACCATATCTTCTGAATATCTAGCTGAGTTTATAAATATCGCTCGTATTAAATTTGCAGAAGCTTTCTCATGTAATTGCTTTTCTAAAGCTCTTTCAATTCTAGCTACAATATGCGTGGCATGGGGTGCTGAAAAACTTGTACCACAATATCCTTTAAATATTCTATCATTTGTATTATTAAGTGTTGGTTCTAGTAACCCCATATTATTTTTAACCCATATGTTTCTACTTCTCATGAATTGAGAAACTGCAAAATTCCCTCCATAATCTACAACATCTGGTTTTATAGCTCCATTAACACCTTTGCCTATCCTAGTAAATACAGATAAATAGTCTTTCTTCCCAGCAGAAATACTCGTTATTCTATTAGGAACCACTGATGGTTCATCAAATCTAGTAATCGAGCCAACTGTTATTCCTAGTGCTGATGTTGCTGGATCGATCAATCTATGACCTGGCATAAACAATTGATCTCTACTTTGTTTCATTAATTCTTCACGGGAAGAAAATTCTTCAAGTCCTGGTTCTATAACATTTCCTGCACTAATAATAATAACAATGTCCAGTTCCCTAGCTAATTGATCAAGCATTTCTGCCCATGCAAATTGCCTGCCACCACTATATAAATGATCTCTGTCACCAACGGATAAATTAAATACTCTGCAATCAAACTCCTTATTAAAATATTCTATAGCTTCTCTGACTATTTGTTCTGGTCTTTTATCATCTGGAAAACATGGTGCACCATTCTCATCATGCATTATTTTACCGTTGTAAACTCTTACTAACGGCTTAAAGTTACCCGTTTGTATAGAATTGGTAAAATCACCATACACTACAATTCCTGCTACTCCTGTACCATGCCCATTCACATCTGTTGTTGTATTTTCTGTAGTATCAAATTCTTCTTCTGCAACTACAACATTCTTCAATAATGGATTTCCAGTAAATATCCCTGAATCCAAAACTGCTGCTAACGGAGCATCATCTTCCAAATCGTCTTGTATGACAGGTTCGTAGTCCCAGTTATACAACTCATACGGTTCTGGCGACACATTACTAAAGGGCAGTTCTACCATAGCAACAATATCCATATCCAATAAAGCATTTAACGTAAATTCATTTACTAATGCCCTACCTAATAACATACTCGGAATTTGAAATAAATCACCAAGCAATTTGCTCCCTTCTGTTCCTAAAACCTGTCTGATTTGTCTTTCAATTTCAATCGCAGTTGTCTGTTCTCCATTAAACCAAACATCTATATTCACTATAAAGAAACCCTCTGGGAACAGAGATGGAGTTTCAATATATTCTTTCAGTCTGACTCCAATTCGGTCTTCTCTTATTACCGTCCTTATATTATCTATGCAACTAAATATATCTCTTCTTTTGGCATAAGTTAATATAGCTTCTGTTTTATCATCATTCTCCCATAATTCTCTTTCAATATTAAACAATTGTATATCACTAAGATTTTCAAACTGAACTACTAACTTTGAATTGTTACTGTCTGGTATATCAGTTTCCTCTACTAAATACATATTGAATTTACGAAGCATGTGCTCAAGAAATTCAGAAGAAAGTGCATCACTCATTAATTCTAAAACAACTAAATTTTCAGACTGTATCCCTATATCTCTTCTTTTAGAAACAATTTCTTCTAGTGAAGTTTCCAACTGCTCTTTCAGTTTCTCACCGTGCTGCCCTCTATCACGCACAGGTGGACGTGGTGCATTCGGATATGAATGAAACTTATATTGCCGCACCATTTCCTCACGCATTATTTCAATATGATTATATTCTGCCACACCATTACCTCCCTTTTAGTATTGGGTTTTCCTCAAAGAGACATTTTTCTTCTGTTTCTCTACTGCATATTCAATATCATTTTTTGTATAAATATTTTTGCCCTCCAATATGCACCGCTTCATAATTATTTGACACACTTTTTCAATATCAGAATGAGAAAATGCTTCTAATTCATTTAAATATTGCTCAAAAACATGAGCAGGTCCTTTAAACCTATTCATCTTCAAATTAAACAGTTTAATTTTTTCTTCATTAGACGGCATATCAAAACGTATTGTTTCATCAAATCGTCTCCAAATTGCATAGTCCAAAGACTGTTCAAAATTTGTTGCTGCAATAATTAAAGAACGTCCCTTAAAATTATCAATTTGTTGTAAAAAGGCATTTACAACCCTCTTAATTTCACCATGTTCAGTTGAGTCATTACGACTTCTTCCTATTGCATCAAATTCATCAAAAAAAATTAACCAACTATCGTTTTTCGCATAATCAAAAATTTTTCTAATATTACTTGCCGTTTCCCCAAGATAAGATGAAATTAATGCATCAAATCTCACATACATCATTGGAATTCCTATTTCCCCAGCTAAAGTCTGTGCAGCTAATGTTTTTCCACATCCAGGTGGACCATAAAACAAGGCTCGTCTTATCGGAAATACTCCATTGCTTACCAACACATCCCAATTATTAAATTCCTTTATTATCTGCTCTAACTGAGCTATTTTCTCATCTGAAACAATTAGGTCAGAAAAATATTTTTCTGGATACATTATCTCTACTAAAGACATATCTCTATCTTTATCCTTTGGAGTGCCAGATGATAACATATTCGTTTTCTTCGTCTGATAATTTCCGTTTAAAATTAATTTTAAATCATCTGCCAAAATACCATGATTTTTCTTTTTCTCATCTTCAATTATTTCTGTAGCTACGGTATAAAACATTTCTTTATCATCTTGTTTAAAGCTACTAAATAGCTTTTTTAGCAAATCTGCTCTGGCCATTAGAAATCTCCTTTCAAATTAGCATTATTTAAAGTTGTTGCAGCGCTAAAGTTTTTCCAATTCAGATATTATAGTCGTATCTACGGCATTGTTTCTGCAAAACTCTATTAAACACACTATTGCCAACTTATTAGGAACTCTGTGCCCATTTTCCCATCTATTAATTGTGGAAAAACTTACATTCAATTCATGTGCAAGTTGCTCCTGTGTAATACCTAACTGTTTTCTAATGGATTTTATAATTTTACCAAATGCCATATGACTACACCTCCACCTTTAAAATATAGCATATGCTATAGCAGATATCAATGTTTTTTCATTAACAAAAGTATATTTATATATAAAAAGTTGCCTATCCCTAAATTATAAATAAGAGCAGACAACTTTTTGTTTCCATATTCAATTATTAAATAATGCTAAATTGTTTTAGGTTAATTTTCTCTACCTTTTCAAGAGTTAGCATAATATCAACACTACTGAATACATTAATCAAAATGACGTGCAAACATGTCTACACACTCAATGTCCAATACAACGGAAACATCAATTTTATTTTTCAAAACCTTATTTCTGAAATCATCACCATCTGTTGTAAAAGTAGTGTAATTCGCAAAGTGTTGAAAACTCAGGATTTCTACGTATCTTTCCT